>CAYUBZ010000153.1:0-6052 GCA_964443205.1 uncultured Hyphomicrobium sp.
AGCAGTTCCTGATCGGCATCCGCGTGCTGTCGGGTGCCATCAAGGCCAATCAGGCCGGTGGCGCCTACGCGCTGCTGGCCGAGCGTCTCATCGATGCGCTCAAGGCCGCGACCGAGCGTGACCTCGAGCGCACGCACGGGCGGGTTAAGGGCGGGGCCGCTGCCGTCATCGCCATGGGCAAGCTCGGCGGCCGCGAGATGACGGCCGCCTCCGATCTCGACCTGATCTTGGTCTACGACTTCGATCCGTCAGCCACGCAATCGGAGGGCCCGCGCCCCTCCGCGCCGACGCAGTACTACACGCGGCTGACGCAACGGCTCATCAGCGCGCTGTCGTCGGCAACGGCGGAGGGTTCACTCTACGAGGTCGACATGCGCCTGCGGCCGTCGGGGCAGCAGGGCCCCGTCGCGACCCAGCTGTCGAGCTTCATCGCGTATCAGGCGACCGAGGCGTGGACGTGGGAGCATCTCGCCCTGACGCGTGCCCGGGTCGTCTCCGGGCCGCCCGAGCTCACGGCGCGGGTGGAGGAGGCGATCCGCAACGCGCTGGTGCGGCCGCACGACGCGGCCAAGGTCGCCGCCGACGTGCGCGACATGCGCCAGCGCATCGCCAAGGAAAAGGGCACCGAGAATATCTGGGAGCTGAAGCAGGTGCGCGGCGGGCTGGTCGATCTGGAGTTCATCGCCCAGTACCTGCAACTCGTGAACGCCGCAGCGCACCCGGAAATCCTCGATCAGAATACGGTCGAGGCCTACCGCCGTCTCAGGGACGCCGGCGTGCTGGCCCCGGCCCATGCCGAGATCCTGATCCCGGCGACCCGCCTGGTGCACGACCTGACGCAAATCCTGAGGCTCTGCCTGGAGGGCCCCTTCGACCCGGCGACGGCGCCCGGGGGGATGAAGGAGCTCTTAGCGCGGGCGGGCGATGCGGCAAGCTTTGCCGAGCTGGAAAGCCGCCTCAGGGAGACGCTCAAGAGCGTGGCGGCCCTATTTGACGCGATCATCGACTGAAGCGCCCCGCCGACGGATTTGCGCCTTTTGTGCCGTTTCAGAGGACAAATGGGTGCTTCAGAGGCCACAGGGCCGCCAACAATGCTCGCTGAAAGGCCCAATCCGGCGCTAGAGTGGAACCGAAAGTGTTCGATGGCCATGCCGAGGCTGAATGTGGCGGCGAAAAGGGTTGTGCCCGGCCCCCACGGATCTTCCGTGACGGGGCATGAGGCTGGGGAGGACGCCGCACTGGTGGCGGCCGCCGGCGCCGGTGATGCGGCTGCGTTCCGCTCGCTCGTCGACCGGCATCTTTCGGCCGCGCTCGCGGTGGCCCGGCGGATGCTGCGGGACGACGCCGAGGCGGAAGACATTGCGCAGGAGGCGCTCTTGCGTTTGTGGCGCTCCGCCGAAGGGCTCGAGGTTGGCCCGCATGGGCTGCGGCCCTGGTTGCGGCGCGTCGTTGCGAACCTGTGCGTCGACCGCATGCGCTCGGGCAAGCGCTTGAGTGTGGTGGAGGATGTGCCAGATCGCGTCGAGCCGGCCACTCAGCTGGCGCACTTGCAAGCGCAGGACGTGAGCCACCGGGTCGATGCGGCTCTGAAGGCTCTCCCCGATCGGCAGCGCATGGCGCTCACCCTTTTTCACTACGAGGGCCTCAGCCAGATCGAGGTGGGGCGCATCATGGGCATCTCGGACGAGGCGGTGGAATCGCTCTTGGCCCGCGCCCGAAGAAGTTTGAAGGGAGCCTTGCGCGAGGAGTGGCGCGAGATGCTCGCTGACGAAGACCCCCAGTGAGGGGATTGCAACGAATAGATAACGAAGAGATAGAGACGAGATCTGAGACGATGGCGACGAAGGACACAAGGGCAAAGGACAGGCAGGCACTCGCGTGCCTGCTGGAGGTCTACGGAGCCGACCGGACGCGCTGGCCCGCGCGCGAGCGCTTGAGATTTGCGAGCTTCATCTGCGAGGACGAGGCGGCGCGGCGTCTCGTGGCGGAGGGGGCCGCGCTCGATGCGCTGCTCGACCGCGCTTCGCGGGCGAGCGAGGAGCGGGAGCACGCGCTCAAGGAGCGTATCGTGGCTGCGGCGATGAGGTCGGGCGAGCGCAAGCTCGCCGTCGTGGCCGGGCACGGTGCGGGCAGCGCCGCGCGATTGGCGGCCATGCTGCCGGTCTGGGCCCACCGCCCGTCATTCACCAAGGTGACGACGCGTGCCGAGTGGCCGGCAGCTGCGCTGCTGGCGGCTTCGCTCGTCGTCGGCGTGGTGCTGGGGTCGGCGGGTACGTTCGACACGACGGTGCAGCAGATGGCCGAGGCGACCGGCTATGCCACCGCCAGCGAGTTTCCCCAGCTGGCGCTGGGCGAAGAGATCATCGCCGTGACCGATGAGGATCTCCTATGACGAGCGACAACGCGGCAGGAAGGCCCCCCGCGGGCCGGACGCTGCGCTTAGCGCTGATGGCCTCGCTGGCCCTCAACGTGCTCATCGTCGGGGCCGTGGCGGGAACACTGCTTTGGCCGCACCATCATCACCATTGGAGGGGCCAGGCGTATAAGGGCTTTGCCGGGTTCGCGCGCACCTTGCCGTCGGAGCGGGAGGAGGCGATCCGCCAGGACATCGAACGCAACAGGGCAGCACTTGCGCCTTTGCGCAAGGCGGAGCGCGAGACGCGCGATGCCGCCCGCAAGCTCCTCCTCGCGGATCCGTTCGATGTCGAAAAGTTCAAGGCGGCCTTAGCTCTTGCAGCCGAGGCTGATGCCAAAGAGAAGAGCACCAAGTTCTCGCTCTTTGCGGAGATGGCCGCGACGTTGACGCCCGAGGAGCGGCGCCAATTGTACACCTGGTTTGAGAAGCGCCACGCACGCTACCGGCGCTACCACCACTCGTCGTCCAAGTGAGGCGGCTTTTTCAGCTCACCAATACCGCCATGTTTTCGCGCGCCTGACCGCCGTAGCGATCCTTGAAGAAGTCGGTCTGCACCGCCCTGTCGAGCACGGTCACGGCGCGCCAGCCGTTGTTGGTGCTGCTCACCTCGAGCAGCGTCGTTCCCTGAATCTCGAGCAGCGTGCGCGCCAGGCAAATTGCCAAAGAGCCGTCCTTGCGCGCCACCGCTGCCCGTTCCTTGGACACCGAAACGGCGAGCTCGATCAGCTCACCCTCGATGACGGCCGCGAGGATGACGCGCTCGCCGTAGGCAGCGCGCCCGACGGCCTCCGATAGCATGTTGACGAGGATCTGGCGCAGGGTGCGCTGCTCGCCAAGCACCTCGAGACCGGGAGGGATGTAGGGTACGAACATGATGTCCCGGGCGGCCGCCTTGCGGCACACGAACGCCCAGGCATCGGTGGTCAATTGCTCCAGATCGCAGGCCACCGCTCCGTCGCGCCGGTTGGGATTGGCCGTGAGCGCGGTCAACGCGAGCGTGTCCTCGGCGGATTTCAACAAGTCGGTGGCGCTGTCGCGGATGTGCTGGGCGTAGTCCTGGTAGCGCTCGTCACCGAGCGGGCCGAAAAGCTCCAGCACCATCAATTCGGAAAAGCCGATCACGGCGTTCAAGGGTGTGCGCAGGTCATGGTTGACGCGGGCCATCAGCTCCGCCCAGTTTCTGTCCCGCGGGTCGCGCGTGATGCGAGGGGGGCGCCGGGGGGCGGATCGGACCGCGGTCGGGTGCGGCGCCGGCGCCTGCAGAGCGATCTGAGAGGTTTGGAAGGCGACGGGAGCGGGGCTGCGCTGCGCAACGGCGCCGGCAGGATGCGTCGCGATCCGGCGAGGACCCAGCGGAACAGGTTGCGGTGCACGTGCGGCGCTCACGGTCACAATGGCGAGCGCGGCGCCGGCGGACAACAGAAGCACTGCGGTGAGGGTGGGCGGTAGCAGCGGTGTGAGGAAGCCCAGAGCGAAGAGGGGAACGGCAAAGGTGAAATTGGGGTGCCATTCCGACATCGGCCAGCGCGGCATGGACCGGCGGGACAGCCGCCGCAGGGCCGCAAGAAGGTATTTGACCGTCTTCATGCGCGTGGCGGCGAAGGCCCATCCAATAGGCCGCGCGCGCAGGCGGGCGGACGTTGTCCACGCCATTCTTCTCTCCCCGAATTGTCAATTGAATCAACGCGGACCCGAGCGAGCCCACCACCGCGAATCACTCTATTAGTTCACACCATCGCGAATCAGCTGTCGAGACCGAATAAGCCCATAGGGGCAATAAATTTTTCGGTGTTACGCTTCGAGCATCTTGGAGACGATCTCTTGTACATCGGAGGATAGGTTTTTGGCCCGCGCCACGCGTTGCAGCGCCTTGCGGGCTTGGCCCCGGCGTCCCGATTCCAGCGCGCGCCAGCTGCGGAAGGCGCCAAGCATGCGGGCGGCGATCTGCGGGTTGATGCGGTCGAGCATCAGCACGCGGCCGGCGACGAAGGCATAGCCGGCCCCATCCGGCCGGTTGAACTGCACCGGATTGGTGGCGGCGAAGGTGCCGATCAGGGCGCGCACCTTGTTGGGTGCGGTGAGCGCGAAGAGGGGATGGCGCGTCAACGCCTCGACCCTCTTGAGCGTGCCGGCGAGCGGTGACTGCGCCTGCGCGGCGAACCAGGTATCGACAACCACGTGATCGCCCTTCCAGCGCGCGTAGAAATCGTCGAGCGCGCGCGCGCTTTCCTTGCCGCCGTAGGCCGCGAGCAGGAACAGCGCCTGCGCGCGGTCCGTCATGTTGGTGGCTTTGAAATAATGGTTTGAGAGGCGCGCGCGATCTCGCGCCCCCGCGCGGGCCGTCAGCAGCGTCAAGGCGGCGTTGCGCAGGGCGCGCCGGCCGGCGCTTTCCGCGCTCGGTGAGAAGGGGCCGTCCTCGGCCATGGCGCCGTAGAGGTCCTCAAGCTGGGCCCCGAGCGTGCGCCCGATCAGGCCAGCAAGGCGCCGCTGGGCGCGGTGGATGAGGGCCGGGTCGACGTTCTTGCCGATCACGCGGGCGACGTCGGCTTGCGTCGGTAGCGCCAACAGCTCGGCCCGGTAGGCCGGCTCCAGATCGTCACTCAGAATAGCGGCACCGAGCGCCTTGGCGTAGCGGGCGCCGCGCGCGGTCTGCTTGCCCTGGGCGAGGAGGCGCGTGATCTCCACGAGCGTGCGCATGGCGTAGGCGTTGGCGGCCTGCCAGCGATTGAACAGGTCGCTGTCGCTGGCCATCAGCAACTCGATGTCGCGATCGGACAGATCGATCGTCACGTTGACGGGCGCGGAAAAGTCCCGCAGCAGCGAGGGCACGGGGCGCGAGGGGACGTCGACGAAGCGGAAGGTCTGCTTGCGCTTGGTGACGGCAAGGATCCCCTCGTTGAGCGTCTCGCCGCTGGCGAGCTTCAACGACACGTCATGCCCGTTGGCGCCCAGCAGACCGAGGCGCAGGGGAATGTGCATGGGCTTCTTGCTCGTCTGGCCGGGCGTAGCGGGGAGCACCTGCTCCACCTCGAGCTCGGCCTGCTTCTTGGCCTTGTCGTAGCGCAGCGCGCACACGAGCTCGGGCGTGCCGGCTTGCGAGTACCAGAGCTTGAACTGCGAGAGGTCGGTGCCGCTCGCGTCCTCGAAGCAGGTGACGAACTGGTCGACGGTCGCGGCCTCTCCGTCGTGGCGCTCGAAGTAGAGGTCCATGCCCTTGCGGAAATTGTCGCGCCCGAGCAGCGTCTGGATCATGCGCACGACCTCCGCGCCCTTCTCGTAGACGGTGGCCGTGTAGAAGTTGTTGATCTCGATGTAGGTCTCGGGCCGCACCGGATGGGCGAGGGGACCGGCGTCCTCGGCGAACTGGTGGGTTCTCAGCATGCGCACGTCGCCGATGCGCTGCACGGTTGCGGAGCGCTCATCGCCGGTGAACTCCTGGTCGCGAAACACCGTCAGCCCTTCCTTGAGGCAGAGCTGGAACCAGTCGCGGCAGGTGATGCGGTTGCCCGTCCAGTTGTGGAAGTACTCGTGCGCGACCACGCTCTCGATCGCCTCGAACATGTGGTCGGTTGCCGTCTCGGGCGAGGCGAGAATGAGCCGATCATTGAAAACGTTGAGACCCTTGTTCTCCATCGC
>CAYUBZ010000154.1:0-6027 GCA_964443205.1 uncultured Hyphomicrobium sp.
GTGGCCAAGGAGGGCGATCATCTCGCAGTTGCGAGCGATGGGGCCAAAAGAACGGCGGCCGCCACAATTTTGCCAGCGAGCCTATGGAATGCAGGGGTCGTGCGTCAATCAAGCCTGCTCAATACGCTCGATGGCACGCAAATGCGCGTTTCCGTGCAGGACAAGGGCGAGGATATGGTGCGGGCCGGCGGCGCCAAAGTGCCAGCACACCACTTCACTATCTCCGGGGGTCTCAATCGCGACGTCTGGTTCGATAGAAGCAACACACTCGTCCGCGTGCAGTTTGCCGCCAAGGACGGATCGACGATTGTCTATGAGCTGAGATGACGCGAGGGCGGTGATGAGACTGCTCATAATCGAGGACAACAAACGTCTCGCGGAGTATGTGTCCACCGCGTGCAGCGCCAGGGGCTTTGCTGTCGACCGCGTTGGAACTGCGGCCGACGGCCTTGCGGCGATCGGAGCAACCCACTACGACGTCGTGATCTTGGATCTGGGCCTGCCGGACGGCGACGGCTTGTCGTGGCTGCAGGCAATTCGTCGCGACAACGATCAAACGCCCGTGCTGATCCTCTCGGCTCGCGACGGAGCTCAGACCGTCGTGGACGGACTGAACCTCGGAGCCGACGACTATCTCAGCAAACCTTTCGAGTTCGACGTGCTCATCGCCCGCATTCGAGCGTTGCTGAGGCGCCCGGGCAGGGTCTTGAGCGTCGTTCTAGCGGAGGGAAACGTCTCCTTTGATACATCGACTCGCGAAGTACATATTGACGATCACTTGATCGACCTCGGCCGGCGCGAAATGGATGGGCTGGAATTGCTCATGCGCAGGACCGGCCGCGTGGTGCCCAAGGCCGCCATCGAGGACGCAATCTACGCCTTCGGCGACGAGGTGGCGTCCAACGCGATCGAAGTGCTCATTCATCGCCTGCGCAAACGCATACGCGATGCAGGCGGGGATATTCACATCCACACGGTACGGGGGGTCGGCTATCTGCTGTCCGGCAGTCCGTCGTGAGCAAGGGCTCGAAATCGCTGTGGATCCAACTTGCCGTTGCGCTCGTCGCTTCGAGCCTGGTGGCAGTCGGCGCCGCGTCCATAATTTTGTACGAGAGGTTCAAGGCCACCAACTCCACGTTTCGCGAGCACACTCTGCGCAACGAGGCGCACCTTATCTCCAAATTTCTGATGCATGTTCCCGATCGGGACGCAGTCAACTTGCCGCCGGAGATCCTGGAATCATTTCATGAAGGCAAGGGCAAGTACGCGATCGTCGACAATGCCGGCAAGCTCTTGGCAGGCTCTCCTGGCGTAGCGGCACCATTAGATCCGCCAAACGAAGTGTTGCCGTCCGACTACTTCATTCTGCAGCCCCGAGAGGGCCCAACCTTCTATGGGGTGTCGGTTGCTTCGCAGTTCCACGGAAAACCTGCATGGGTGCAGGTCGCTTTCGTGGCCAGCAACATCGTCTTCGATTCGGTGCTGCAAGAGTTCCTCCTGGACATCGCCTGGATCTGGATACCCTTCGTCATAGGTCTGCTCGTCGTGAACCTGGTGGTCGCCCGTATCGGTTTGCGGCCGTTGCGCTCTGCCGCGCGTCAGGCCGCTGCCATCGGACCCGACAACTTCTCGGCACGCCTCCCGGCGGACGGCATGCCCACCGAGGTGCTGGCACTCGTAACGGCCGTCAACAGAGCCCTCGATCGGCTGGAAGCGGAGTTCGGCGCGCAACGGGCCTTCATTGCCGACGCCGCGCACGAGCTGCGCACGCCTGTCGCCGTGCTCAAGGCGCACGTGGGAATTCTCCCGCGGTTTTCCGGGATTGACGCACTCAATGAAGAGGTGGGTGCCCTCGAGCGGCTGGTCAACCAGTTGCTCGACAGCGCGCGTCTCGACAGTCTGAAAGTGGGACCGCACGACACCGCAGACCTCAATGCCGTCGCCGCCGAGGTCGCGGCCTATTTGGCACCCTTCGCCATCGAGCAGAACCGCTCGATCGAGGTCGTATCGAACGACGCCCCCGTCTATATCCGCGGTGCGGCGGATTTCCTGTTCCGGGCCCTGCGCAACCTCGTCGAGAACGCCATCAAGCACACGCCTGAAGGCACCACGGTGAAGATCATCGTCGATGATCCGCCCGTCGTTCGCGTTGTCGACCAGGGGCCGGGCGTCCCCGAAGACGAGCGCGCAGCGATCTTCCAGCGGTTCTGGCAAGGCCGACGCGACAGGGGAGGCGGCGCCGGCCTCGGCATGGATATCGCCGCGCGCACGGTCTTGGCGCACGGCGGCACCATCTCCGTCGAGGACGCCGTGGAGGGAGGAGCCGTCTTCTTCATGCGCTTTCCGCGCCACGGGGCTCGCGGCGCCGTTCCCTGAGCAGCCTGCGATTATGACCTCTTGGAGGCTGTAAGCCTCCTGTAAGCGCGGCACCGGAACGTCCCCCCATCCGCAGCATCGGGGGAGCAAGGCACAGTGCAAATCCTTGTCGTGCCGAGAGAACATGCGCTCAGAGCCCATATCGAGCGCTTCATTGCCGACGTCTACCGCGAGCACTACCAGGCTTCGGTGACGACCTTCCCGCCGGACCTCATCGCCATGGTCGCCGATAGCGGGCAATGCATCTGCGCGTCGGGCCTGCGCTACGCCCATTCGGGTTTCTTCTCCGAATGCTACCTCGACTCGCCTGTCGAGCAGGCGCTGTCGCAGGCCGCAGGCAGGACGGTTCCGCGCGACAGGATCTTCGAGGTCACGGGGCTTGCGAGCCGAGCCCCCCGCGAGGCCACGCGCTTCTTGCGCCACGTCGTCGCCTACGGGGAAGGCGCCGGTTTCGACTGGGCCTTTTTCACCGCCACGCGCCGCCTGCGCGAGCTTCTCGAGCGCATCAACCTATCTCCTCTCCGGTTGGCCATCGCAGATCGGGCGCGAGTGGAGAATGCCGAGTCCTGGGGCTCCTACTATGCGGCCGCGCCCCTCGTCTGCGCAGTTAACCGCGGCGTCGCGTCGGCGTTTCTCTCGCCCCAGGCGCCGACGGTGGCCCATGTCTGAGATCGCGTCCGACATCATGCTGGCGCTGCAGCGCTTCGCGGCCGTCTACGACGGCGCGACGGCCATCAGCGACGACGACAACGCGCTGACGCGCGCCGGCCTCGCCGCCCGCGTCTCGGGATTTGGCGCGGAGCTTCGGCCGCTGCCCCAAACGGTGGGCCTCCTCGGCGAGAACGGTGTCGAGTGGACCATCGCCCAGCTTGCCGGCTGGCATGCAGGAAAAATCGTCGTGCCGCTGCCGACCTTCTTCAGCGCTGCGCAACTCGGTCACATCGTGAGCGACACTGGGATCACGCACGTGATCACGACCGCCGGCGCGCGGGAGATCGCCTCCAAGCTTGGTGTTGCGACGCTCGGCGTATCGCAGGCGCGACGCGAATATTTTCCCGAGGTTGCGCCGGGTGGCGGCCAGATCATCTACACGTCGGGGAGCACCGGGCAACCGAAAGGCGTGCGGCTGACGCTGGCCCAGATCAACGGCTCGGCGCTGCGACTAGCAAAGGCCACGAATGCATCACGGTCGGACACGTATCTTTCGGTCCTGCCGCTGCCGCTGCTGCTCGAAACCATATGCGCGATCTGTGTGCCGATCCTCGCAGGCGCCCGCAGTCACTTCGCCAGCGCGGTCGCAGCAGCGGTGGCGCGGGGGCGGACCGATGGCATTGCTGCGGCCTTCGTCCAGCATCGGCCGACGACGTCCGTGCTTGTTCCCCAAGTTCTCGCCGCCTGGGTCGAACAACTCGTTACCGACGCCAAGCAGGCACCGCGCGGTTTGCGTTTCGTGGCGGTCGGCGGCGCGCCCGTGGGTGCAGACCTAGCGGAAGGAGCGTGGTCGCTCGGCATCCCCGTGCACGAGGGCTATGGCCTCTCAGAGTGCTGCTCGGTGGTTGCCGTCAATCGTCCCGGCCAGCGCAAGACCGGCACCGTCGGTCAGACCCTACCGGGCCTCAATGTGTACATTGAAGGCGGTGAGATCCTCGTCGATGGCCCGACGGTGATGGACGGCTATTTGCACGCTGGTCCGGCGGCGCGGCCATGGCGCACCGGCGACCTCGGCGACATCGACAGCCAGGGCTACCTCACCGTCTACGGCCGCAAGGACAATCTGATTGTGACGTCCTATGGGCGCAACGTCAGTCCGGAGTGGGTCGAGGCAATGCTGCTCGCAGATCGGCGCTTCGCCGCCTGCGCCGTCCTCGGTCACGCCGAGCCACACCTGTCCGCTCTCATTATTCCTTCCGCGAGCGGCTCAGAATGGATCGCCCAAGCGCCCCGAGCCCACGTCCTGATGGCGATGGCGACCGCCTGCCGGGAGGCGCCTGCCTATGCGGTGCCGCGCGACTTCGTCGTCCTGAGCCCGGACGAGGCGGCCCGCCGCAACCTGCTCACGTCCAACGGGCGGTTTCGCCGCGCAGGCGTTGCCGCGGTCTATGCCGAGATCAAATCAACGGCCGCGGCGAAGCGCCACGGCCCCCTGCAAGAAGAGGAGATGACTGCATGAGCTTCTATGACGAGCTTCAAACCGCGACCGCCAGTGAGCGCAACGGCTTCCTATCGATCCCGCTCATCCAAAATGCCGTGTGCAACGGAGCCTCACGCGAGCTCTACATCGACTTTCTCACGCAGGCCTATCACCACGTGAAGCACACCTATCCGCTGCTCGCGCTCGCCTCCGTCCACACCCGCGACGAGGCTTATCAGGATGCGCTTGTCGAATACATGAAGGAAGAGCGCGGGCATGAGAAATGGATTCTCGATGACATCCGCGCCATGGGCGGCGACGCGGAGGCCGTGCGCACCGGCAAGCCGGGCCAAGCGTGCCAGATCATGGTCGGCTACACGTACTACGCGATCGAGTGGATCAGCCCGTACGCGATGCTCGGCAGCGTGCACGTGCTGGAAGGCATGTCGACCCAGCTTGCCGACAGCGCCGCCGACGCCATCCAGAGCTCGCTCTCCTTCCCCGGCAAAGAGGGCTTCACGTATCTCCGCTCGCACGGTGCGCTCGACATCGAGCACGTGGCCTTCTTCAAGGGACTCGTTAACGCGATCCCGCAAGAAGCCCATGAGGTCACCATAGAGACGTCCAAGATCATCTACCGGCTCTACGGCGACATATTCCGGGAGCTTGCCCTGCGCCATCCCGGATGGCGCGATGCTGCTTAGGGGTAAGATTGCCTTGATCACCGGTGCCGGTTCCGGCATCGGCCGGCAGCTCGCCATCGAGGCCGCCCGCATCGGCATGACGGTCGCGCTCACGGGCCGGCGCGCCGATGCCTTGCATGAGACAGTGTCGCTGATGGGACCACGCCGGAGCCACGTCGCGCTCCCAGGCGACATTACGGATCCACAGATCCGTGTCGCGCTCGCGCACTACATCGCGCGCTGGTGGGGACGGCTCGACGTGCTCGTCAACAATGCCGGCGTGGTCTCCGTCGGACCGCTTGCGCGCACGAGCGACGATGCGCTCGAGCGGCTGATGGCGACCAACGTGATCGCTCCGGCAGCGCTCGTGCGCGAGCTGCTCCCGCTGCTGCACCGGGCCGCACCGTCGCGCGTCGTCAATGTCGGCTCCGTATTCGGCGACATTGCCTACCCGCTCTTCTGCGCCTACTCCGCCTCCAAATTCGGATTGCGGGGGCTCTCGATCGCCCTGCGGCGCGAGCTCAAGGAATTCGGGGTGGGAATAACCTACGCGGCGCCGCGTGCGACGAACACCGCCGCCGCGGGCGCTTTCGTCCGCCTCATCGCGCCCATGCAGATGCGCCTCGACGAACCCGAAAAAGTCGCGCGCGACATCTGGACGGCGGTTGCGCGCGACGCCGACAGCGTCTATCCGAAAGGCCCCGAGCGCTTCTTTGTGCTCGTGCAGCGCCTCTTCCCGCAGCTCGTCGACCGATCGGTCGAAAATCAAATGGCCGACAATCGCATCCGGGCCTATCTCGTCAGTCAAGGCGTGTGGCCTACGGCGCCGGGCGCGGG
>CAYUBZ010000155.1:0-6022 GCA_964443205.1 uncultured Hyphomicrobium sp.
CGCTTCAGTCGGCCGCGATCGGCGACTACCGTCGCAAGGCGGCGGAGATTAAGCACAAGATCGGCGAGAGCACCGCCCAGCACGGCGCGCAGCACGCCGACGTCCTCAGCGCAAAAGCCGAGCTCGCTAATCTCAATAAAGAAGTCGAGCGTGAAGTAGGACGCTTGATCAAGAGCAGCGAGATCGCATACGCCACTGCTACCGGGAAGATCAAACTGCTTGAAGGCCAGGTGCAGAAGCTCAAAGATAGTGTTGCTAAATCCCGCGTGCATGAGATCAAGCTCGCCGAGCTCAATCGCGAGATCGCAGTGTCGCGCGACCTCTATGCCAAGCTGCTAAGCCGCTACAAAGTAACCGCCGCGCATGAAGACGCGCAGGGCTCCGGCGTGCGCGTCATTGCCTATGCCACCCCTCCTCGGCGTCCAAGCTACCCGAAGAAGGCCCTTGTCCTGCTACTGTCAAGCATGGCTTGGCTAGGACTCGGACTGACCTTGGGCGTGAGACGACAGCTCAATCACCGAGGTCTGCGCTCTCGCGCTGACGTGGAAGAGGGCCTGGGTGTCCAGTGCATAACCACGCTGCCCGCCATCGACCTTTCGACGTCGGGCGCCGGCGACAAACAAGGTTTGACAGGTCCCATCTGCCGCAGGATCGACGAGGAAGATCAGGACGGCGCTTATGGCCAGTCGATTTACGCGCTCAAGCAATGGATTGAAAGACACGACGGTCCGGCATCCCGCGTGGTGCTGGTGGTTGGGGCGCACCGCGCCGCCGGCCGCAGCACGGTAGCGGCACAATTGGCGCTGCACGCGGCCAGCGGCGGTACTCGGACTGTTCTCGTCGATGCCGATCTGCGTTCACGCGCATTGAGCAGCAAATGGTCGCCGAACGCCAAATGCACCTTCACGGACGTTCTTGGCACGACAGGCGAATCCAAGGCTAAAATCTCCCAAGTTCCGGGAACGCCTCTCTGGCTGTGTCCTGCTTCGGCGGAAGGCGCCGGCCGCGCCCTCGACATATTGGGCTCTCGGTCGATGAAGGACTTTTTCCGGGCCCTTCGCGAAGATTTCGACCTGATCATTGTCGATACGCCGCCGATGGCGACCTACATCGACGCAACCGCGCTGGTTCCTTACTGCGATTGCATAGTCGTCGTCATCAAGGCTAGCCACACCCAGCAGTGCGACGCGTTGGCGCTTCTAGAGCAGCTCGATCCGGAGCCCGAAACCGAAATCGGTGCCGTGCTCAACATGACGAACCCCCGTCAGAAGGATTAGCGGGCCGATCCTTCTTATCGCTGCTCTCGAAAGGGCTAGTCTTGTGCGTGTAGCTCACGTTGTCAGCCAGTTTCATCCTGGAAAGGGCGAGTTGGAGGCATTCGTCCTCGCCCTGGTCAAGCAGCAGCGTCTTGAAGGCGTCAATTCCGAAGTCGTAACTCTCAATCGGATCGATACGGATCCGCGTCGCGAGTTGCGCCGGTACGACAGCGTCGAGGGCGTACCGATTTGCCGTATCTCCTTCGCCGGGTCCGCGCGCTATCCGATCGCCCCTGGCCTCCTCCGCTGCCTCGAGCCCTTCGATATCGTGCACGTACACGGCCTCGGGTTCTTGTGCGATTTTCTTGCGGCAACGCGTCTTGTGCATCGTAAGCCGCTCGTGCTGTCGAGCCCGGGCGGAACAATCCAGGCGCACACCGCCGGCTTGTTTGGGCCAGCGCTCCTGCATACCGCCACGCGCCTTTCGCTGCTCCAGTATGCGCGCGTGGTTGCCTGCAGCGCGAACGATGAAGCCATCTTGCGAATGGTGGCGCGGCGTCGCCTGCGCCGCATCGACAACGGGGTGGACACCGAAACGTTCGCCGGCCTGGCCTCAAGCAGGCTCCTTCCCACGCTCGTTTATTTCGGGCGGCTCGCCACAGACAATGGGCTCGATAAACTCATCGATGCCTTCGAGATCCTGCGCGACGAGATCCCGAAGGCGCGCCTTTTTCTCATGGGATGCGACGAGGACAAGCTGCAACGGCCCCTAAAAGAACGGTTTGCCGCCTGCCGTCACCGTGCGGGCATCACCATTCACGCCGATCCTGACGAAGACGCTATCAAGCGCGTCATCGGCAAGAGCTCGTTCTTCGTGAGCCCGTCGCAAGACGAGGTGTCCGCGGTGACGTTGGTTGAGGCGCTGTCTGCCGGGCTGCTCCCGATGGTCAGCCGCACGCCGAGTTTCGCCGATGTCCTCGCCGACACTGAGATGGGAACACCCGTCCAATTCGACGACGCCGAACGTGCAGGCCGCGAGATGGCGGATTACATTCGTGCGACAGCTGCCAATTATGACTCGCGCCGTGCCGGCGCCATCGAGCTCGCGGCGCGCTACTCCTGGTCCAAGGTCGCTCGACGGTTTGTGCGGGAGTACGAGAGGCTCCTCGGCTGGCGCGAACGCGAGATTTTCGGTGTCCGCATGCGGCCCATGGGGCGCCGCCAGGCCCTTGCAGACGTGGACCGCGCATTTGCGGCCGGACGGGGGCTGAAGGTCAGCTTCGCAAATGCTCACACACTCAATCTGGCAAGCTCCAACGACAGTTTTCGCGCAGCTCTACAGAATTTTCTCGTGCTGAACGACGGCGTCGGGGTCGATATCGCCAGCTGGTACAAATTCGGAAGGCCGTTTGCCGCCAATCTGAACGGCACCGACTTCGTACCCTACTACCTCGCCTCCACGCGGCACCGGCTGCGCCTCTATCTCATCGGAACTTCGGATGCGGCGGTGAGTGAGGCGGCGGAGAGATTGCGTGTGCGCTATCCCCGTCACACCGTTGTCGGCCACCGCAACGGCTTTTTCACTGGGCCTGAGGACGCGGAGGCCACGTGCCGGGATATTCGTTCCGCGCGCGCCGATTGCGTGTTGGTCGGCATGGGCAACCCGTTGCAGGAGCTCTGGATCGACGAGTTCGCTGCCAAAACGGCGGCGAAGGTGCTGTTCGGCGTTGGCGCACTGTTCGATTTCGAAGCCGGCAACGTGCGCCGGGCTCCAGCTTGGATGCAGAGTCTGCGGTGCGAGTGGGGGTATCGACTGTTGCAGGAGCCGCGCCGCCTCGCCCGCCGCTACCTCGTCGGAAACATAATGTTTCTAAGCAGGGTTCTAGTCGATGGCGACCGCTGACGTGGCACCCACGGGCCGTTCACGCGCAAGCCGCCAGGCGTGCCGGACCGGGCCTGTGAGCCTATTGTCGCCGACCCCGGGCGAGACCGATGCCGGCATGTTGCCGGTCATGCTCATTCTGGCGAGTGTTCTCTTTAACGCGCTGTTGGCGATCATCAATGCGCACGTCGTGCAACTGAACATGAACGTCGTCGCCGGCAGCGAATTCCTAATCGTCTTGGTCGCGCAGGCAACAGCGTTCAAGCACTACAATCAGCAGATGCTGCCCTGGTACGGCGCGATGGTATTCATTGTAGGGTTCGCAATCATACGCGGCTCCTACTTGGGGTACTTCGAGCCCAAATACGTCCGTGATGTCGTGCTGATCCCGACCTTCATTCTATTGGGCATGACGGTGCCGTTCCATCGCGTAAAGTCAGCGGTCACCATCCTGCACGTGGTTGTGGTCGGAGGTGTTCTGTTTGAGGCGGTCTTCACCAGTGCCTACGCCGACTTGTTCGATGTGCGCCAATACTATATCGCGACGCGCGACTTCACTGCGACTGCTTTCTGGGACACCACATCCGACCTGTTCGTCAGTGCCACGCGGCCCGACGTGCGGTTCTTCAACTTCGTCGATCTGCACCGCATCTCATCGGTGTTTCTCGAGCCCGTGTCGCTGGGGAACTATGTCATCATCATCACAACGTTCCTGTGCGCGAACTTCAACAGGTTCAGCCTCCGATATTGCGCGTTTTTGATTGCTGGCACCGCCATTGCGCTTATCGGCTGCGATGGCAGGCTCGCAGCGACCTGCTCCGCTATCATCGTGCTGGTCACTCTGGTTGCGCCGAAGTTGCCGCCCAAGACCCCCCTTATCTACCTGCCAGCAATCGTGATCGGAACATTCCTGTTCTCCTCAGTGGCCCACCCGGACGCTCTGGCGGATAACTTTTCAGGCCGGGTTGCGTACTGCGCGCATCTCCTTGGAAGCTACGAAATTGTGGATTGGTTGGGCTTGTCGGATCACTTTGTCGGCCCCGCGGCCGATAGTGGCATCGCCTACGTCATCGCAACGCAGTCGGTAGTTGGGGTGGCGCTCTTTTGGGTGCTTTTGAACTTCGAAGCCGACGAGCGCCGGCCGGAGCAAATCAGGTTCACGCATGGACTATGCACGTACATTGCCTTGACCATGACGATCAGCTACTCGCTCTTCAGCATTAAAACCGCAGCACTGCTCTGGTTTATTCATGGCGCTCTGCAACGCAGAGAGGTGCGCGTGGCAAGCCCGGCAACCAATGAGCGGCCGCGTGCATCCCGTCGCGGCTGGAGCGAAGTGCTCGTGTCTCCTCAGCCTTGAGCGCAATGGCTCAGGCGACGAGCCGCTCGAGCGCAGAACCTTCGAGGTAGTCGGCAAATCCGGTGATGCGAACGATGCGTCCTTCGCCGTATCCGCTGCCGATCACCACTTCTTCGAGCTTGGGAATGCTCGCTGCGCCAAGGGCCGAGCCGCACCCCGTGCCGCCGATTGCGATGGACATGGTCGAACGCCTGATGGAAACCGCACTTTTGCGGCGCAGGCGCCAGTTCGCAAACAGCTCAGGGTACGTTCGGACGCCGCTCTCTTTCGTTGATCGCAGAGCGCCAAAGGCTGTGCGCGCAAGCAAAGGCTTGCCTCCAACCGTGACGATATTGCCGCCAAGGCTCGTGTTGGCGAAGTTCTCCGTCTCGATAAGAAGCGTGAAATCCGGCGCCTGCAACACGTCGAGAAGCGGGCCTTGCACACGCATCGCACCCGCTTGGCTCGAATGCGCTCTCCTTTGCCCGTCGAACGCCAGCGAGGCCGTCAGCGCGCCGCACCCAAACACGCGTTCACGCGACAGGTCGCAATCGACACTCGCGCCCGGCCACACCCAAAAGGAGTCCGAGGAGGGGCAAGCGTATCGCGACAAAATTCGCGTTTGCTCCCGCAAGCCTCCATCCGGCGCCGGCCCGAGATTGAACATGTAGTCGGAGGGCCAAAAGGGACCCGCCGACCATGCCGTCCAACCCAGCCAGACATCTGGGTTGGCGCTCATCTCCTGGCAGATATCGGACAAAGCGTTGAGCGACGCCGGGTTTGCGGCGGCGCCGAACTCTCCCAGGAATGCCTTCAGCTTGTTCGCCCGGGCCCATTCCTGGAATGACCGCAGGCGATCTGAGCCGCAGCATCCAGATGTCGCGCGCGGGGTCGTGCCCGACGAATTGCCGTCGAAATACTGGTGCACCTCGATCGCAAATCGATTGTGCGGATCTTTAGTCTCCGCAAAGATCGCGTTCCCCGATGACAACCAAGAGTGCGCGCCGGTGTAGTTCGTTCCCGGCACGGTCAAGAGATTGGTCGCTCCGGTGCCGCGGATGGCGGCGATAACGCGGTTCACGGTTTTAAGCCACGCCGCCGCCGAGATGCCGTATGGCTCGTTCATCAAAGCGAAGACGATGTGCTCGTCGTTCTTGAAGGCAGCAGCGAGACGGCGCCAAAAGTCCTCGAATGCGTGCACGGGGACCGCCGCAGATCCGATGAGGTGCTCGTGCGCCCAGTTGTCGGCGATAATCCTTCGCCTGGCAAAATTGTGCGGGTCCAGGATAGCGGTGTGGCCGCGGCGCGTGACCTCTCCTACGAGGAACGTCAGGTGTCGCAACTCAGCGGCGTCGAGGTCGCTCGCAAGGGCCGGCTGCAAACGTTCCCATCGAAACGGAATGCGGAAGCAGTTGAAGCCAAGCGCTGAAAAGTAAGCAACATCCTCCGCGCCCGGGTAGACGTAGTCGATGGCGTCGCGGCCGGGGACCGTGCCGAATTCGGCGCTGGCAAGATTGATCCCGCCCCACGGCAATGGCCGCTCAA
>CAYUBZ010000156.1:0-6012 GCA_964443205.1 uncultured Hyphomicrobium sp.
GCTCCAGGTGCAGGCGCTCGATGCCGACGTGCAGCGTCTCGCCGTCGACGTCGATCTCCACCTCGCCCTCGCCGACGATCGGCTGCTTGTACTGGCTGATCTGGTAGCCCTGCGGCAGGTCGGGATAGAAATAGTTCTTGCGGTCGAAGACTGAGCGCAAATTGATCGCCGCCTTGAGGCCGAGGCCGGTGCGCACGGCCTGGGCGATGCATTCGGCGTTGATCACCGGCAGCATGCCGGGCATGGCCGCGTCGACGAGGGAGACGTGGGAGTTGGCCTCGGCGCCGAATTCGGTGGAGGCGCCCGAGAACAGCTTGGAGTTGGAGGCCACCTGCGCGTGCACCTCCAGCCCGACGATGACCTCCCAGTCGCCCGTCGCGCCCGCAATGAGGTTCTTGCTCGGGTCAGCCTTGACCGTGTCCTGCATGGGTTCGCTCCCGGAGCGAGATCGTTCGGGATGCCCGCACGTGACCGTCGCTCTGATCTCCTACCTGGCGCCCTGTTATCGCAGGGGCGCCGCCGGGGCAATCCTTTCGCCGAGCTTGGCTATTTTGCGGCGGCCCCGGCGGCTTCGGGTGCCGGCTCGGGCCGGATGAGCCAGAAGCATAGGCCCGCGCCGATCAGCGCCAGGATCATGAACAGAACCATGACGCCCGAGAAGGCGCTGGCGTCCGTCGTGTGCAGCGTGTGCTCGATCCTGGCGACGTCGTCGGGACGGAACCTGGCCAGCGTCTCCTTGATCACGCTCGGGGCGCCGTGGGCCAATTTCCAAACGAGGCTCGAAGCGTGCTCCGGGGCATGCTCGAGCGAGCGGACCACGGCGCCGACCTCGTTCCTGCGCAGCTCGGCCAGCAGGCTCGCGCCCACCGCGATGCCGACGCTGACGCCGACGTAGTAGAACATGGTGATGACGCCGGACCCTTGGCCGCAATGCTCGTCGGGCAACGCGCGCGATCCGACGAGGCGCAGCAGCGGATAGGTGAGACCCATCCCGACCCCGACAAAGACGAGCTTCCACCAAAGATCGTGGTACGTGGTCTGCGCGGTCGTAAACGATAAGAGCCCGAAGCCGGCGGCCATCGACAGCATGCCGAGCACGATCGGCCAGCGCAGCGAGGTCTTGCCGAGCCATCTCGGCAGCAGGATGGAGAGCACGAAGCTCGTCCCCGTGTAGGGGATCATCGCGGCGCCGGCCAGGAAAGCGGTCAGCTCCAGGCCGCCGAGCGACTGGCTGAACAGATTGAAGAAGTAGAGCACCCCGATGGCGATCGGCCCATCGATGAAGCTCCCCGAGGTCGCGGCCACGTAGCGCGGCAGACGGAAGAAGTGGAAATGAACGAGCGGCGCGGCGGCGCGGCGCTCTTGATACGCGAAGGCCGCCAGGCCGGCGAGCGAGGCCGCGAGCACAACGAGCATCGGCCCCGACGTCCACCCGATCTTGTGACCGGCGCTCAGCCCGTAGACCAGAGGGGCAAGCCCCACGATCAGGAGGATGCCACCCAGATAATCGACGTGCTCGCGCTTGTGGCAGACCTCTGAAACCAAGTGATGACGCGCGACGCGCAGACAAAGGGCAGCCGCGATGAGCAGCAAGATGACGTCGACCGCGAACACCGCGCGCCAATTGATGGTGTCGGTTAGAATGCCGCCGACCAGCGGTCCGATCCCGAGCCCAAATGCGAACAGTCCGGACCAGACACCCAGTGCGAACGCAAGCTGCGGCTTGGGCGTCGTCATGCTCACCAGAGCCGCCGAAGCGGTCACCAGTGCTGCTGCGCCGATGCCCTGACAGATGCGCCCGAACATCAGCGTCACCACGTCCTGGGCGGCAATGATCGCCAGCGATCCGACGCCGAACGTGACGAGCCCCAGCACGAAGACGTTCATCTTGCCGAAAAGATCGGAGAGCCGCCCCATCACGGCGACCAGGACCGCGGCAACGAGAATATAGACGTTGATCACCCACTGCTCGGTGAGGTGGCTCAAATCCAGGTCGGCTTTGATCTGCGGCAGCGCCGTGATCACGGCGGTGGAGTTCATCGTCACGACAAAAGAAGCCAGGCTGGCGGTGGCCAAAACCAACCAGCGGTCGACCGAATGCTGTGACTTCACCTGTGCAACGGCCATCGGAGCATCCGCTCAGCGTGCCGGCGGACCGCACGGCACGCCTCAACGTTGCCGATGCACGATGAACGGTTGCTTGCGGCTTCGGAGTCAAACCGCGACGGTATTTAGGCGACTTGCTGGAGGCCGTCCCTGGGCGCGCGCCCTTGCGGGGAAGCGGGGGCAAGCTGCAGGGGATCGGGGTGGCGCCGCGACTTGCCTTCAAAGAAGCAGCCGGCCTCGACCACGAGCTTGTTGTGATAGATCTGGCCCTCGACCGAGCACCCGGCCCCCAGCACCAGCTCGCCAGCGTAGATCTGGCCCTTGAACTCGCCCAGAACGACGACCCGTTCGGCCACGATCAGGCCGTCTACGGCGCCGCGCTCGGCGATCTGCAGCTCGGTGCACCACACCTCGCCGTCGACCGTGCCCTCGATGTAGAGATCGCCCTGCAGCGTCAGCGAGCCGACGATCGCGCAGCGCTGGTTGATCATCACGGTGCCGCTGTCGGATCGGGCGCGCGCGCGCTTCGACTGAGACATTACGCTTCCCCCTGGACGCAAACGTTACAAATCCCCCACTCGTGAGCTGATGCCGGAAAGAAGTGGCTGTTTTCGGGCACGGGCTGGGTTTTAATTCGCCCAACCGTCCCGCGCGTTTCGCAAATCCGTCACGAGAGAGGGAATTTTTTGAATGGTTGAAAGCGCTTGGTCGATCACCGCGGTCCGCGACGCCCTGTTGCACGGGCGCGAGCCGCCGCCCGCCGCCGCTTTCGCAAAGCTGTCGTACTACCGCTGGCTGGTCGTCGGCGTGGTGTCGATCGGCGCCTTCATGGGTCAGGTCGATGCCAGCATTGCCCAGCTCCTGTTGCCATCTTTGGAGCGCTCCTTCGGCTCGACGCTGGCGAGCGTAAGCTGGGTCGCCGTGGCCTACCTCCTGACCATGGCCGCCTTGATGCCGATCTTCGGGCGTCTTGCCGACATGCTCGGCCACAAGCTTCTCTACACCGCCGGCTTCGTCGTCTTCGTGGTGGGCTCGGGGCTGTGCGGCTTTGCCCCCAACCTGGCCGTTCTCGTCGCCGCCCGCGTCCTGCAGGCGATCGGCGGAGCGTTGCTGTCCGCCAACAGCGTGGCGATCGTCGTCGCCGCGGCGGGGCCCAAGGAGCGCGGGCGCGGGGTCGGCGTCCAGGCCGCCGCCCAGGCCGTGGGTTTGTGCGCCGGCCCGGTGATCGGCGGCATCCTGCTCTCCACGCTCGGCTGGCAGTGGGTGTTCTGGATCAACGTGCCCTTCGGCATCGTCGGGGCGATCGCCGGCTGGCTCGTCCTGCCGCAAACGGCGCACCTCACCGCCGACAAGCGCTTCGATCTCAAGGGCGCGCTGCTGCTGGCGCCCATGCTCACGGCGTTCATGATCGTTCTGAACGAGGGGCAAGCGTGGGGCGCCACGTCGCCGGCCTTCATCGCGGCGGCGATCATCGGCGTGATCCTGCTGGTGGTGTTCATCAGGACGGAGCGGGGTGCCGCTGCGCCGGTTATCGAGCCCCGGCTGTTTGCGAGCCGTGCCTTCGTCCTGGCCAACGCCGGCAGCCTGATGTCGTATGCGCTGCTGTTCGGCGTCATGCTCTTGATGCCGTTCGTGTTCGAGCGCGCCTACCTCGACGATCCGCTCGCCGCCGGCCTCAGGTTGTCGATCATCCCCATCGCGATCAGCCTGCTGGCGCCGGCAAGCGGGATTCTCTATGACCGCGTGGGCCCGCGCGTGCCGACGCTTGCCGGGATGGCGGTCTGCATTGCCGGGCTGGCGCTGCTCTATGCAGCCCTCGGCGAGGCGCGCCACGACCTCCTCGGCGTCATGCTCGCGCTCGGCGTCTTCGGCGTGGGGCAGGGTCTGTTCACCGCGGCTAACAACACCGCCATCATGGCTGCGGCACCGGCGGATTTGAGCGGGGAGGCGGGCGGGCTGTTGAACGTCACGCGCGCCTTCGGCATCAGCCTCGGCATCGCCAGCGCCTCCACCGTGCTCGCCTGGCGTTTGAGCGCCATGGGCGATCCGGGCGGATCGACCGTCCACGTCGCGCCTGCGGTCATGCTGGCCGCCAGCCGCGAGGTGGTCGTGTTTCTTATTCTTTACGCGCTTGCCGCCGCGCTCGCGTCCGCGTTGCCCGGGCGGCGGCACACCTGATCGTCATTCGGCCGACTTGCCACCGGTCGGCTGCATCCGCCGCTCCGATTGCGTGCGATTGAGCACCTTGATGGCGAACGGCTCGAGCTTGCCCGTGGACTGCAGGAACTTGGTGATCCCCTTGTTGTCCTTAAACGTCGCCGAGGAGATGATGCCGGTGGTGCAGGTTTTGGGCGTGTAGCTAGTGCCGACGATCACGTAAGGCCCTTGGCCCTTTTCCGTCGAGCAGAAGCACTTGGCCTTGGTCGGATCGTTCTTGTCGACGGTGCACGGCTTGCCGAGGCAGTCGGCCCACGGCCGGTCGTTGGCGCAGACCGCAAGGCTCTTGACGGGAAAGTAGCGCGATTGCACCTCCCTGCCCTCGCTGGTGTCCTCAGGCGGCTTGCAGTTGTCCTTTCCCGCCGAATATCCGGTCCGCACCTCGCAGGCGCACGAAACGGTCCCTTCCTTTCCGGGAACCGGCGTGCATTTGGCCGACGTGCACAAGGCGTAAGCGCCCTTGCAGAGCGTGAAGTCGGCCGCCTGCGCCTGACCGGCGGTCGCCAGCAAGACCAGTGCACCCAGGGAAAAAAGAAGGTTCGACGTCCGCATCGCAGGCCTCGGATCTCATTGCGTTGAGGTTTCGACCATTGAGGCACAGTTGCGTTTACGCAGCGTTCTCCCGGCTCCTCAGTTTGCAAATGAGAGCGCCGCCGTTCCGCTTAAGAAACGGTTGGGAAAAAGCGGCACATTGCGAGGAATGCGACCCGGCTCGTGCCCGGATCAGTCGGTGAAGATGACGGCGATGGCGCGGAAGCCGACCTTGGTCAGCACGTCGGGGAGCGCACCGGCATCGCTCGCTTGCGTCTGCGGCGGCAGAACGTTGCCATCCGCGTCGGTGCCGTCCGCCGTCGCCACCTCGACGGCATGCGGGGTGCCGTCGCGCGTGTAGCCGAGCCGCGTCTGCCCGCGTTTCGTCTTCCAGTACCGCGGCACCTCGCCCCAGCGCATCTCCTCGGCCAGCACGCCGTCGCGCCCGGTGATGCGGTCGAGCACGGCAAGCGCGTTTTTCTGCTTCATGCGGATGCAGCCATGCGAGTCGTTGGTGCCGAGGCGGCGGTAGCGGCCGCGCGTCGTGCCATGGAAGGCGACGCCCGAGCGCCGGCCGCTCGCATAGTGGAAGTCGATGTACATGGTGTTGATCATTCCGGGCGAGGTGTAGCCGCGCCCATAGCGCCACTTGCGCTCATCGAGCGCGAAGACGCCGGTCGGCGTCGGGCCGGAGAACTTGTCGCCGCGGTAATGTCGCCCCGTCGAGACCGGCCAGCTGTAGGACGGCGTCTCGCCTTGCCCCAAGTCGGCCTTGCGCCAATGACGCTCGTCCCACATCGCCAAGCGCCACGGGGCCCCGATCCCATCGCGTTGCAGCACCCACATGCGCTGGCGCCAAGGGCCTTGCGTTGCGGCGTTGACGTAGAGGGCGACGGTGTAGCGCGGATCGAGCTCGCTGGGCGCCTTGTAGCGCTCATCGCTCCCCTTGAGACCTTCGAGATACCTGAGCGCATCCTCGGCGCGCGCGCCCGTCGCAGCGAACGCCATCAGCAGCGCGGCAACAAGCGGTCCTATCCATGCGCGATCCCGCATCGATCCCCCATACCCGATGAGCCCTTGCAATTTTGTGAGCGAATTTGGCAGCGGGTACAACCGCCGCGGACGCGTCTGGGCGCAACCGTTGCGCAAGCGCATCAG
>CAYUBZ010000157.1:0-2540 GCA_964443205.1 uncultured Hyphomicrobium sp.
TGAGTGAAATCCGGTCAACCGCCGACCTCTCACAACGGCAGAACCTGACCCAAATCAGACCTCACCCGCATTCGGCGATCGCCCCATCACGTGCCCCTTTCGCGCATATTGAATTCTCGGTCGACATGAGATGCAGCGGCGCAGCCGAGCTAGGATCGACACCGCCATGACCCGCCGCGATCCTGAAAGGAATTTCGAAGAGCTGTGGCAGACCTTTCGCGACAGATATCCCTTCTTCGCACTGAGAAACGTCGACTGGAAGAAGCAGTACGACACCTACAGGCCCAAGGTCACCGCCAAGACCAGCAACGATGAGCTCTTCGACATCCTCTGCCAGATGCTCGATCCCTTGAATGACGGGCATGTCGAGCTGGAGGCCAGGACCGGCAAGGATCGCAAGAAGCGGCTCTTCACCGCAGAGAAGAAGACCCGGTTCACCAAGGAGTTCACCGAGCGGCAAATCAAGCAGCTGTTCAAGACGACCGGGAGGACGCTGGTCGCCAACGGGTTCGGAGAGCCTGCCCAGACCCAGGCCTGGATGCTCCACTATGCAAGGTCGCAGGATTTCGGCTACATGCGCATCCTCGAGCTGGAGGACGTCAAGAAGCGAAAGCTGACGGCCGCTCTCGATAAGATTGCACGCGACTTCGAGGATCTGAAGGGATTCATCATCGACATCCGCGACTGCCCTGGCGGCGAGGATGACATCGCGATCATGATCATCGACCGGTTCTGCGACAGCAAGCGCGTGGCCTTCCATAGGAGGACGAAGATCGGCCCAGGCGACGATGATTATACGCCCATCAAGACCTGGTACCTCGAGCCACAAGGCGAGGTGCAGTTCACCGGCCCCATCGTGCTGCTGACCTGCGAGTCCGTCTTCAGCGGCGGCGAGGCCTTTGCGCTGGCGATCCGCGAGCTGCCGCATGTGACGATCGTCGGCGACCACACCAACGGCATCTTCTCCTACACGCTCGACAAGACGCTCCCCAACGGCTGGGACTACTGCCTGTCGTACCAAGTGTACTATTCGGCCGACATGGTGTGCTACGAGGGCAAGGGCGTGCCGGTCGACATCGAGCTTTTCAATACGAAGGCCGATCTCGAGAACGGGGTCGACCCGCTGATCACGCGTGCGCTTGATGTGCTGCGGTCCAAGAGCGCGGCAGCGGCGCGCGCAAGTTGATCGCCTGTGCGCGCTGCCGGCGGATCAGCGCTAGGATGTCGTCTCCGCGTCCTCGGCCGCATCCATCAGGAGCTCCTCCACCCGGTCCAGATCGGCATCGGAATTGGCGAAGACAATGAACCCGACTTTGGTCTTGGGGTTGAACCTCATGTCCGTCGAGCATCCAGGGTCGCTGCCGTCGTGGCCCCAGAAGTCGCCGTCTTTGAACCAGCACAACCCCACCTCCTCGTCCCCCTCCTTGGAGGCGACCTTCGCGCAGGAGAGCATCTCGTTGACGGTGCTTTCCTCGAGCAGTTGATTGTCCCCAAATCTGCCACCGTTCATCATGGCAATCATGAGATTGGCCAGCTGGTTGACGCTGGTTCTGACCAGGCCGTCGGCCAACGTGGGATAGCTGTAGAGCGCGTGCTCGTTGAATCCGATCTTTGGCGACACCCCTTCGGGCAGGAGGTTGCCGTCGCCGTCGCCCTCACACAGGCAGTCCACGACCTCGTCCTCGAAGGTGTAAGTGCAGGCCTGTCTCTCACGATCGAGCTTGCCGATGTAGAAGGAGGCCTCGTTCATTTTGAGAACGGCGAAGACGTTCTGCTGAAGATAGTCCTCCAAGGACTGCTTGCTGATCACCTCCACGAGGTACCCCAGCAAGCCGAAACCGGCGTTGGAATAGCTTTGCCTTGCCCCGGGCGCGTGCTTGCTGAAATTCCTCTTGCTCCAGAGCGAGCCGTTCGGTGTGAAATACTGGGTGATCACCTCCTCGAGCGACGTGGTGGGATCGCCGGCGGCATAAAGGGCGTAGAGAGATTCGCCTTCACTGAGGGACGACGTGTGCGTGAGGAGGTGCCTGAACGTGATCGGCCTGTCAGGGTGTCTCGGATTGCGCACCGGGAACTTCAGGAACGTGTTCACATCGTCGTCGAGATCGAACAATCCCTTGTCGCGCAGCTGCATGATGGCGGTGGCGGTGAACGTCTTCGAGATGGAGGCGATTTGGAACAGGGTCCGGTCCGGCGTGAAGGGGACCTTTTTTGTCAAATTCGCCATCCCGTAGCCTTTGGACCAGACGATCTTGTCCCCTTTCACGATGCAAGCGGCAACGCCGGGCACGCGCTCTTTCTTCATCCAGCTCTCAATCGCCTTTTCCATATGAGGCCTCCCCGAGTCGCAGCTAAGGCTTGTCATTATTTGTGTCTGTTGATCCTTGGGAATGCTCCGGGAGCTGGGACCTCGTCTCATCAGCCCTGTGCGGCAGCCAGCGGCGCACGAGACCGCCATAGGTGCCGGGGGTCGGCGGTCGCGGGTGCCGATCGCGAAGGCCCAACACGGCCGTCCACGGATAGTGAATCTTGTCGTAGTC
>CAYUBZ010000157.1:2640-5989 GCA_964443205.1 uncultured Hyphomicrobium sp.
GCCGATCGCGAAGGCCCAACACGGCCGTCCACGGATAGTGAATCTTGTCGTAGTCATCGAGATCGGCATCCGTCTCGCCCTCTTGGCGATAGGCCATCCAATTGTCACCGAAGTCGTGAAAGTTTTTCAGCAGGTAACGGCTGCCGTCGCGCACCTGCTTATCGTTCTCCGGGGTGCAACCATACTGGCGTAGCGTATCCACGAACGATGCAAACAGGTCGAGCTCGTTCAATTCCATGACGGCATAGAAGTTTTCGCGATGAAAGCGATAGAGGGCGGGATAGTCCTCCACGTAGAGCGGAAACCGATGGGTGCCTGTTGGAATATGGGCAATGTGGGGCCCGAGGTCGGCCATGGCGACGAACCCGTCGTCCCATATCCCGTCGTCGAATTCCTCTGGGCCGGCGAGATGATAGCTCTTGAAGTACTTCCAAAGCTTTTTGCCATAGTCGCGGGTCTCGTCCGGAAGCTTGATATCCGGGTAGAGCTCGGCTTCGATGAACCAGAGCGCCCAGATGTAAAGCTCTAGGAGCTTTTCGGGGGAGGCGTGCTTATTCGCCAGGATTTTGTCTTGGTCGAAGCCCGTTGCTGCCTTGAGCGAGCTGCAGGTGCGATAGGAGGCGTTGGTGCGTTGCGTGATGCGGGCCGTCCGTGGGTCGTCGGCCGCATAGAACCTGTGCGCGAATATCGCGAGCGGCAAGAGACGCACGAAGTCCTTGCACCTCACCTGGCTCGGATCGGGTTTGCGCTTGAAGGTCAGCTCGATCAGTGTCGTCAGATTGCTGCGCGCTGCGGCGCGGATCTTGGCATCGAGCTCCGGCTTGTTCGCACTGGCATAGGTCGCCTCGATCAGGGACTCGATCGAATCCCCCCAAGGGATCTCGAGCGCGGAAGGGGTTCTCTTGAAAAAAGCGATGATTTCGTCGACGCCCTTCTCGACAGCACGTTCGGCGTCCTTCGCCTCGTCCGGCGTCCACGGCGCGGGATTCAAGCTGTCTTGCAGGTCGGTGGGAGGCCGCCAGCTCTCGGGCATCTGAGCGGGATCGAGCACACAAAGCGGCTCGCGCGGCGCTGCCAGGCTAGCCGAGCTCAACACCAGCATCAGAGCCGAAAGGAGGACGTTTCTCATCGCGTCAGCCCTTCGACTTGGCGCGGCGGCGGCAACCAGCGGCGAACGAGGGCGCCATAGCTGCCGGGTTTGGGCGGTGTCAGCTTCCGATCGCGGACGCCCAATACGGCGGTCCATGCGTGGTGGATCTGGATGTACTCGATGGGGTCCGTGAACGTCTTGCGCGGCTCGTGGTAGTTCATCCACTTGTCATTGCGTTTGTGAAAGTCGGCGAGCAGATAGCGGGTCCCATCACGCACCTGCTTATCGGTCTCCGGGCTGCAGCCATATTGGCGAAGCGTGTCCACAAACAAGGCAAACAGGTCGCGGTCGCCCGACTGCAGCACGAGATAGAAGTTCTCGCGCATGAAACTGTAAAGGTCCGGCTTGTCCGCGACGTAGAGAGGATAGCGTCCGAGGCCGGTCGGGATATGCGAAAGGTGGGTGGCAAGATCAGCGAGCGTAATGAACCTTTCGTCCTTGATGCCCTTCTTGAACGTGCTTGCTCCGGGGAGCGGAAAGTCCTCGAAGTACGCCCAAGCCTTATCGCCGAAGTCGCGCGCTTCATCGGGCAGCTCGATGTCGGGATGAAGCTCGGCCTCGATAAGCAGAAGAGCCCAGGCATAAAGGTCGAAGAGATCCTCAAGATGATCGATGTCCTCGGAGGGCTCTTGATTGTCCTCCTGGACTTTCTGGAGGATGTCTTCTGTCGCGGCCTCGAACGAGCCGCAGGCGCGATAGGCGGCATTGACACGTTTCGTAACAACGTCTGTTCGCTTGTCGGCGGCGGGATAGAGCCGATGCGCGAAGATGGCGAGCGGCAATAGGTCCTCGAACTCGTCGCACGTCGCGGCATGAGGGTCGCGGCTGAGATAAGGCGTGATGAGCGCCGTCAGGTTGTCGCGCGCTGCGTTGCGGACCTTGGCGTCGAACGCCGGCTCATTCGCGCTGGAATAGGTGACCTGCAACAGAGCCGCGACCGCGTCGTCAAAAAGCTTATGAACGGCCGAAGGGTTGCGCTTGAACAGGCCGATCATCTCATTGACGCCGGTCTTCTTCGCATTCTTCGCGTCCTTCGCCTCGCTCTGCGACCACGGCGCGGGATTGAGGCTCTCTTGCAGCTTGGCCGACGGCCGCCAGCTCGCGGGCATGTGCGCGAGGTCGCGCACGCACAACGGGTCAGGTTCTTTCGCCATGCCGGCGGCGCTCAACAGCAAGGACAGGATCGCGAGCAGGATCGTTCTCATCTAATCGTTCTCCCGGATGACGAGGGCGGCGCAACACTCGCCATCTTCCATCAGGTGGGGCTCAAATCGTTCCGCTCCGCCGTGATCGAGCGGCGCATGAATGACACGTAGATTCGGGGGCAGCTCGAACTCGAAGGCGTCGAGGCCGAACGGCAATCCTTCTCCTATCGACTTTAGTGCCGCCTCCTTGAGGCTCCACAGCCGGAAGAACGTTTGCAGCCGCGCCGTATTACCAGCGCTTTGAACGGCCTCCGCCTCGGCTTGCGAGAAGAACCGGCGCGCGAGCGAGACCGCCTCCAGGTTCCGCGTTTGGTCCTCAAGGTCGACACCGATGGCGTGGATCGACGACCAGGCGCCGAGAAAACCGAGCCGGCTGGAGGAAAAGCTGAACCAGACATCCGGCACATCGGGAAGGTAGGGACGCCCTTTCTCGGTCTCCTTGAAATCGAGGCGCGATAGAGGCTGCGGCAAGTCGAGCGCGACGGCGCCACAGTAGCGGCGGAACGCCCGCCGCTGTGTGAAGTGGGCCCGATTCTCCGCGGTTACAAAGCGGCGCGCCCGCTGCAGCTCGCTTTCGGACAGGACGGAGGCGCAACGTCTCGATACGTCCGGATCGGACGAAACCGGTGCATAGAGCACGCAAGCTGCATGTTGCGCGGACGCCGGCGTCCAATCACGCGCACCGGCGGCGAACAGATCGCTGACCCAGTCGCTATCGTTTTGCCTCATCTGAGAGTGCGAGCCTCGCAGGCTGGTGCGCCTTATCCATCGGGGCCTCTTGGGGCACATCCGCATGTCCGTGTGGTTGTGGCAGCGCGACGGGAAGGAAAGCTCGATCGCTCGCGGGCTCGGCGGGGCTCCCCTCGTAGGTGCCGGTCAGCATGTTCATCTCCTTGAGGACCAGCGACAACGGCATGAGCGTCGTGTCGCGCTCTATAACCGCGCCGCCCATCACCGTGGCGCCGGCGGTAATGGCGCAGCCGTCCTCGATGCG
>CAYUBZ010000158.1:0-5937 GCA_964443205.1 uncultured Hyphomicrobium sp.
CCCATGAACAAGAGCTTCTTGCCCGGGTGCGTCCACATGAACCCAAGGTAGGCCCGCAAGTTCGCGAACTTCTGCCACCGGTCCCCGGGCATCTTGCCCAAAAGCGAGCCCTTCCCGTGCACCACCTCGTCGTGGCTGAGAGGCAGCACGAAGTTCTCCGAGAACGCATAAATGAGCCCGAAGGTCAGCTCGTTGTGATGGAAGGCGCGATGTACAGGCTCCCTGCGCATATAGGAAAGCGTGTCGTGCATCCAGCCCATGTTCCATTTGTAGCCAAACCCCAAGCCGCCCCCGCTGACGGGTCGCGAGACTTGCGGCCAAGCCGTCGATTCCTCGGCGATCGTCACCGATCCCGGGAAGTTGCCATAGCTGCGCGTGTTCATCTCGCGCAGGAAGCTCACCGCCTCGAGGTTCTCGCGGCCGCCGTGCACGTTGGGAAGCCACTCGCCGGGCTCGCGGCTGTAGTCGAGATAGAGCATGGAGGCGACCGCATCGACCCTCAACCCGTCGATATGGTAACGGTCGAGCCAGAAAAGTGCATTCGTTTGCAGGAAGTTGGCAACCTCCCGGCGGCCAAAGTTGTAGATAAGCGTATTCCAATCCTTGTGGAATCCCAGGCGGGGATCCTCATGCTCGTAAAGCGCCGTCCCGTCGAAGCGTGCCAGCCCGTGCGGATCGCTGGGGAAATGCGCCGGAACCCAATCGACGAGAACGCCGATGCCGTTCTCATGGCAGCGATCGACGAAACGCGCAAAGGCCTCCGGCGGGCCGAAGCGGGCTGTCGGGGCAAACAAGCCGATGGGCTGATAGCCCCAGGAGCCCGAAAAGGGGTGCTCGCTGATGGGCAAGAGCTCGACGTGCGTGAAGCCGAGATCGCGGACGTAAGGGATGAGCTCGTCGGCAAGCCGGTCGTAGCCGAAGAAGCTGTTGCCCTCCCCGCGCCGCCAGGAGCCCAGATGCACCTCGTAGATCGAGATGGGCGCGGAGCGATCCTGCAGCCCACCTCTTGCCGCCATCCAGTCGCGGTCGCGCCAGTCGTGGTCCACGAGGCCAAGCACGCGCGACGCCGTGGAGGGTGGCGCCTCCTGGGCGAACGCGATCGGGTCCGTCTTCAAGGGTTGCAGCTCGCCATTGGGGCCGACGATCTCGAACTTGTAGAAGGCATCGCGGTGCACGCCTGGAATGAAAAGCTCCCAGATGCCGACCTCGTGCCGCTTGCGCATGGGATGGCGCCGGCCGTCCCAGCCGTTGAAGTCGCCCACGACGCTGACGCGGCGCGCGTTGGGCGCCCACACCGCAAAGGCAACGCCGTCGGTACCCTGCAGGCTGATCGGATGGGCACCGAGCTTCTCGTAGAGGCGCCGGTGCGTGCCTTCCGCCAGCAGGTGGACGTCCAATTCTCCGAGAATGGCGGTAAAGCGATAGGGATCGTCCTCCTCCCACTCGGCGTCGCCGCGCCTGAAGCGGAGCCGATAGGCGGGCCGCTCATCCGCTGCCTCGATCACCCCGGCAAAGAAGCCGGCGTCGTGCAGCTTTTCCAATGAGGCGAGCACGCGGCCGCCGTCGATGACATCGACGGCCTCGGCAGCGGGGGCGAGAACCCGGATCGACACGCCCTGCCCACAGTGGTGTGGACCGAGGATTGCGAAAGGATCCCCATGCCGCCCGGCGACCAGTTCTTCGATGGCGGCCCGCTCGGGGCGCCCATCGGACTGCGCGCCAACGGTCTTATTCGACACTCTGGTCATGGCTGGTGCGTGCTGCTCCCGGTGAGTAGATCGAGGACGCTGCGCAACGGTATCGGCAGCCACGCCGGCCGGTTGGCGGCCTCGTATGCGATCTCATAGAAGGCCTTCTGCAGCAAGAACAGGTCGAGCAGACCCGCCGCAACGCTTTCATCGGGCGGATAGCCGGGCGTCCCTCGTGCCACCTCGACGTAGGCTTGCAGGAAGTCACGGCTTGCCTGGTTGCGCCACGTCGTCGCCGCGGCAAGAAGCCGGTCGGGAAGACCGCCACTGCGTGAGGCAAAGCGCTCGACCGTGGCCGAGGCCGCGTAGTCGAGCGAGCGCAACATGCCTGCAACGTCGCGCAAGGGCGAGCTCTTCTCGCGACGCTCATCCAGCGTGCGACCCGGCTCCCCCTCGAAATCGATGATCACCACGTCATCCTTGGAGACGAGCACCTGACCGAGGTGATAGTCGCCGTGTATGCGGGTCTTGACGCCCATCGCGGCCGTCTTGGCAATCGCCTTGATCCGCGCTTCAAGCTCCGGTCTCAAATCGAGCAGCTTCGCGACGATCTGGCTCGCCGCCTCCGAAAGGGTGCTCCTTGCGCCTTCGAGCTCGCTCAAGACGCGGTCTGCCTCCTCGCGCACTGTCGTGGACCACCGCTCGATGTCCTCCGCCGTGATCGGCTCGGGCGCGAATGCGGGGTCGCTGGTCGGCGTCGCGAGCGCCCGATGCAGCTCGCCCGTGCGCTCGCCCAGGCGCTTGGCGAGATCGAGCGGAAACACGCCAAGTCTTTCTATGACGCTGTCGGCACCCTCCTCGTCCTCGGGGATGAGCGCCAGATCCTCCAAAGCACGGTCCAGGGCGTCAACCACCGCGTTCCAGGCATCGCCCTGGTTCGGCACGAAGGAGAACGCGATCGCCAATGCCGTGCGCTCGCCCGTCTTTGCCACATATTCGACGGATCCCAAGTACTCAGGCGTATTCGGGTAGCGCGCCACATCGGTGAGGAACCGCGCCAGCTCCAGCTCGGGCTGAACGCCGGTGCGAAGGCGGCGATAGATTTTGAGCATCACGCGCTCGTCGACGATCATCGACACGTTGCTCTGCTCGGCGCCTATAAAGCGCACTTGCGCCTCTTGATCGATCGCCTGCCAACTCGGGCTGGCGGAAAACGCCACCTGGCCGTCCGAAGTCTCGATCGTCTTGCTTTCGCCCAGCGCCGTGACGAAGTCGCTAATAAAGCCCTCGTCATTTGCCGCATCGAGAAGACCGCCCACGCGCGGACCCGACCGAAGCTTGGCGAGCGTGAAAGCGATCTTCGGGGCGCCGGCGCGCAAATGGTCGCTCCCCCACTTGGCGGACAGCGGCAAGAAGTAGCGCTGCGTGTCGCCGCCCGGCAGCGAGGCTTCGCAAACGATAAGGGGAAAGCTGCCGTGCGTCCCCTCCAAGGTCGCGACGTGCTGCAACTCGAACAGAACGAAATGCGCGCCCTTCGCGCCGAACCACCGCTGCCGGAAAATGAAGTCGGGAAGAACGTCGCGCTCCAAAGTCCGTTTCTGGCGGTCCACGAAGACGTTCCGCCATCCGTCCGAGGCGATGAGCGTCACGAAATCCGGTGCCGCTTCCGGTGGGGCCACATGCCAGCGCGGCTCCTCCGCCTCGCTCGCCAAGATGAACCAGTAGAAGCCGTAAGCCGGCAGCGTCAGCATGTAAGTGAGCTCGCCGATCGGCGGAAAGGCCGAGTTCCCAGTCAGCTCGACGGGCACGGCGCCGGCATAGGCGCGCAGGTCGAGCTCCACGGCTTGCGCCGATCGCGCCAGATTGAAGACGCACAGAAGCGTCTGCCCCTCGTGCTCGCGCACGAACGCTAAGATCTTGCGGTTGCGCGGGTAGAGGAAACTGAGGCTGCCGCGCCCGAACGCAGCATGGTTCTTGCGAACCTGGATCATCCTGCGCATCCAGTTGAGCAGAGAGGAAGGGTCCCTTTGCTGCGCCTCGACGTTGATCGCCTGATACCCGTAGTTGGCGTCCATGATCGGCGGCAGATAGAGCCTTTGCGGATCGGCCCGTGAGAAGCCGCCGTTGCGGTCGGCCGACCATTGCATGGGCGTGCGCACGCCATCCCGGTCGCCGAGATAGTAGTTGTCCCCCATGCCGAGCTCGTCGCCGTAGTAAAGCACCGGCGTGCCGGGCATCGAAAGCAGCAGCGCGTTCATCACCTCGATCTTACGCCGGTCGTTTTCGAGGAGCGGAGCCAAGCGGCGGCGAATGCCCAGATTGATGCGCGCGCGGGAGTCGGTCGCGTAGGTGCGCCACAGGTAGTCGCGCTCGTCATCGGTCACCATCTCGAGTGTAAGCTCGTCGTGATTGCGCAGGAACAGCGCCCACTGACACGGATCGGGGATCTCGGGCGTTTGCCGCAGAATGTCGGTGATCGGGTGGCGGTCCTCCTGAGCGAGCCCCATGTACATGCGCGGCATCAAGGGGAAGTGAAACGCCATGTGGCATTCATCGCCATCGCCGAAATAGTGGCGCGTGTCCTCCGGCCACTGGTTGGCCTCGGCAAGCAGCATGCGGTCGGGATACTGGGCATCGACCTCGCGGCGGATGCGTCTCAGGACGGCATGGGTCTCGGGCAAATTCTCGTTGTTCGTCCCCTCGCGCTCGCAAAGGTAGGGAACCGCGTCGAGCCGCAACCCGTCCACGCCCTGGTCGAACCAATAGCGCATGACATCGATGATCTCCTCGAGAACCTTCGGATTGTCGAAGTTGAGGTCGGGCTGGTGCGAATAGAAGCGGTGCCAGTAATAGGCGTTTGCCGCGGTGTCCCACGCCCAGTTCGACGTTTCGGTATCGAGGAAGATGATGCGCGTGCCCGCGTATCCGTCGTCGGTGTCGCTCCATACGTAGAACGCGCGCTCGGGCGAACCCGGGGGCGCCTTGCGCGCCTCCTGGAACCAGGGATGCTGATCGGAGGTGTGATTGACGACGAGCTCGGTAATGACGCGGATGCCGCGCCGATGCGCCTCCTCCATGAAGGCCTTGAAGGCGTCCATGTCGCCGTAGGAGGGATTGACCTGCCGGTAATCGGAGATGTCGTAGCCGTCGTCCTTGAGCGGCGAGGGATAGAAGGGCAACAGCCACAGTGCGGTGACGCCCAGCGCCTCGATGTAGTCGAGTCGCTGCATCAGCCCTTCGAAATCGCCGATGCCGTCGCCATTGGCGTCCTGGAAGGCCTTGACGTGCAGCTGGTAGATGATGGCGTCCTTGTACCAGTCGGCGAGCGTGCGATCGATCTCGGGTTGGCCTGCGAGATCGATGTCCGCCGCTGCGGGCACCTCGATTGGCGCGTCCGTTGCTTCAACCGTGCTCATTGGGCGGTGACCTCGCGTCTAGAAAGACGCCAGATCGCGTAGGGGCGTTCTTCAGGGTCGAGCAGTATATGCTGAACCTTGCCCGACCACGTGAAGCGCTTGCCCGTGACGAGATCTTCAACGGCAATAGAGCCGGTGTCGGGCAATCCAAATTCCCATAGCGGCACCTCGAAGTGCGCACCCTGCGCGTTGTGCGGGTCGAGATTGACGGCAAACAGCAGAAAATCCTCCTTGTCGGGTGTGGTTTTGCCGTAGAACAGGATCTGGTCGTTCCACGCGTTGTAGAAGCGCAAGTTCCTCAGCGTCTGCAAAGCCGGATGCGCGCGCCGCAGCCGGTTGATGAGAGTAATATCGGCGCAGATGTTGTCCTTGCGGTCCCAGTCCCAAGCCACGATTTCGTACTTCTCGGAGTCGAGATATTCCTCCTTGCCCGGCAAGGCGCGCGCCTCGCACAGCTCAAACCCATTGTACACGCCGTAGTTGGGGCTGAGCGTTGCCGCCAGCACCAGCCGCACCTGGAATCCGGCCCGGCCGCTCGTCTGCAGGTAGACCGGGTTGATGTCCGGCGTGTTGACGAAAAAGTTCGGGCGGAAGACCTCGCTCATCTCGCTCTGGGTGAGCTCCGTCAGGTACTCGGTCAGCTCCGGCTTCGTATTGCGCCACGTGAAGTAGGTATAGGATTGCGTAAAGCCGATCTTGGCGAGCCGCTTCATCACTTTCGGCCGGGTGAACGCCTCGGAGAGAAAGATCACGTCGGGGTAGCGATCCTGCACCTCGCGGATCATCCACTCCCAGAACGGGAACGGCTTGGTGTGCGGATTGTCGACGCGGAA
>CAYUBZ010000159.1:0-5875 GCA_964443205.1 uncultured Hyphomicrobium sp.
CCGGCTGCGATCGGCACGCCCGCGGCGTTGTAGACGAAGGCGAAGAACAGGTTCTGGCGGATGTTGCGCATGGTCGCCTGGGAGAGGCGCCGCGCGCGCACGATGCCGCTGAGATCGCCTTTCAGCAGCGTCACGCCGGCGCTCTCGATGGCGACGTCGGTCCCTGAGCCCATGGCGATGCCGACGTCGGCTGCGGCCAGCGCCGGGGCGTCGTTGACGCCGTCGCCCGCCATGGCGACGATGCGCCCCTCGCGCTTCAGCTTGTCGACGACGGCGCTCTTCTGATCGGGCAGCACCTCGGCCTCGACCTCTGCGATGCCCAGGCGGCGCGCGATTGCCGCGGCCGTGGTGCGGTTGTCGCCGGTGAGCATGACGATGCGAATGCCGTCGGCCTGCAGTGCGGCGAGCGCCGCCGGGGTCGACGCCTTGATGGGGTCGGCGATGGCGAGGACGCCTGCCGGCTTGCCGTCGATGCCGACAAAGATCGCGGTGGCGCCCTCCTTGCGCGAGCTGTCGGCTGCATCCTTGAGCACAGAGACGTCGACGCCTTGCTCCTCCATGAAGCGGGCGTTGCCGATGAGGACGCGCCGCCCCTCCACGGTGCCGAGAGCGCCCTTGCCGGTGGGGGCATCGAAGTCGGCGGCGGCGCTCAACGCGATCTTGCGCTTTTCGGCCGCCGCGACGATCGCTGCGGCCAGCGGGTGCTCGCTTGCCCGCTCCACGCTGGCGGCGAGCCGCAACAGCTCGGGCTCGTCGAAACCATGGGCCGGCACGATCGCGGTGACCGCCGGCTTGCCCTCGGTCAGCGTGCCTGTCTTGTCGACGACGAGGGTGTCGACCTTCTCCATGCGCTCAAGCGCCTCGGCGTTCTTGATCAGCACGCCCACCTCGGCACCGCGCCCAACACCCACCATGATCGACATGGGCGTGGCGAGGCCCAAGGCGCAGGGGCAGGCGATGATCAGCACGGCGACCGCGGCGACGAGGGCGTAGGAGAGGCGCGGCTCGGGCCCCCAGATCGCCCAGGCGGCGAAGGCCAGAATCGCGGTCAGGATGACGGCGGGGACGAACCAGCCGGCGACCGCGTCGGCGAGGCGTTGAATGGGGGCGCGGCTTCTCTGCGCTTGGGCGACCAGGGCAACGATGCGCGCCAGCATGGTGTCGCGGCCGACGCGTTCCGCCTCGATGACGAGGGTTCCGCTCGCATTCAGCGTGCCGCCGATGACGGTGTCGCCGGCCTCCTTGGTGACGGGCATGGACTCGCCCGTGACCATCGATTCGTCCACGGCGCTGCGGCCCTCCACGACTGAAGCGTCGACGGGGACCTTCTCGCCGGGGCGCACGCGCAGGCGGTCGCCGATCGTCACCTCATCGAGTGGCACCTCGCGCTCGGTGCCGTCCGGCGCGATGAGCCGCGCCGTCTTGGGGGCGAGGTCGAGCAACGCACGGATGGCGCCGCTGGTGCTCTCGCGCGCCCTGAGCTCAAGGACCTGACCGAGCAGCACCAGCACCGTGATGACGGCGGCCGCCTCGAAGTAAACCGCGACCGAGCCGTCGGATGAGCGGAAGGCTGCGGGAAACGCGCCGGGGACAAGCGTGGCGATGACGCTGTAGGTCCAGGCCGCCCCTGTGCCGAGCGCGATCAGCGTGAACATGTTGAGCCGGCGCGTCAGGATCGATTGCCAGGCGCGCGCAAAGAAGGGCGCGCCGGCCCAGACGACCACCGGTGTTGCGAGCACGAGCTGCACCCAATTCGAGATCGCCGGTGCCAGGAGCGGACCGAACAGATGGCTGCCCATCTCGAGCGCGAAGACGGGAAGCGCCAGTGCGAGCCCGATCCAGAAGCGGCGCTGCATGTCGAGCAGCTCGGGGTTGGGGCCCTGCTCGGCGCTGATCTCGAGCGGCTCCAAGGCCATGCCGCAGATCGGGCAGGAGCCGGGCCCCACCTGGCGGATCTCGGGGTGCATGGGGCAGGTGTAGATGGCGCCCGGCTGCACCGGCTCGGCTTTGGCGGCGCTGGGCGACAGGTAGCGCTCGGGCTCGGCTTCGAACTTCGCGCGGCAGCCGGCGGAGCAGAAATAGTAGGTGCGCCCGGCGTGCTCGGCGCGGTGCTTGGTGGTGTGCGGGTCGACGTCCATGCCGCACACGGGGTCCTTCAAACGGTGCTCCGACTCGAGCGCTGCATCGGCGTCGTGCGCACAGCCGGTCTTGTGATCGTGTGCGGCCTGGTGCGGTTTGGCGGCCATAGCGGTTCCTGGGGGCGGCTCCTCGTTGGCAGGCCTACTAGATATAGGAGTTATTGCGCTTAGGTTGCGAGTCGTCTTCAGGCTGCAGTGTGCGCGAACGCTGCCACCTCCGGCCAGAACACGCGGGCCCGGGCGCTGATCTCCGCCGGACTGCCGGTCGTCAGCAGTGTAAGCGAGCCACCGCGATCGCCGGCCACGTAGTGCGGATGGCGCGCGAGATAGTCCTCGAAGCTGTCGGCGACGACCTCCGGCTGGGAGAGGATGCGCGCGAAGGGGGGAAGGTGGCGGTGGAACAGGGGCTCGACGAGGGGGAAGTGCGTGCAACCCAGAATGGCGCGATGCGGCGGCGTCCCGCCGGTTTGCTCGAGCATGCCCGCAATCGCCTCCTCGACGAGGCGGTCGAGCTCCGCTTCGGGCGCCTCCTCCTCGATGGCCCCGGCAAGCCGCGCGCAGATCTGCTGCACGACGGTGACCTTGGGGCAGCGCTTGCGGATCTCTTCCGGATAGACGCCCGAAGTGATGGTGCGCGTCGTGCCGAACACGGCGATCAGATCGGTATTGTACTTCTGCGGGTACTGCGGCGCCGAGACGGCCCACGGCGTTTGCGTAGCCGCCTCCACCGTCGGGGCGACGATGCCCAGCACGTTGTGGCCGCGCCATGGGCTTGAGGGCAGCCATGCCTGCTGCAGGTGGCGCGCGGCAACGGCGGTTGCCGTATTGCAACCGAGCAGCACGAGCTTGCAGCCGGCGTCAAACAGGGCCTCCGTGCCGCGGCGCGTCAGCTCGATGACCTCCGGCGAGGACCGGTCGCCGTAGGGGACATGCGCGTGGTCGCCGAGATAGATGAAGGGCAGATGCGGAAAGCGCGCGACGAGCGCGCGCAGAACCGTCAATCCGCCCAGTCCGGAATCGAAGACGCCGATCATGCGCGTGTGTGCGACGCCGCCACGTGCTCGTCAAGAGATCGGCCGTCCAGACGCAAAAAGGGCCCGGCCGGGATCTCGATCAGATGAGACTCCGGCCGGGCGCCATTGTGTAATGCCTAGGGTGTTAAGGCCGCGAGGCGCACGCGCTTACGTGGCGCGCTGCCGCTGCGGATTAGAACCACCACTTGTGGCACCGCCGGCGGCAATGGAAACGGCTACCGCCATGACGACGGCAGCGGCGATAGCAGTGCTTGTTCTTCCAGCCCACGTGCTGGACGATCGAAGCGGCTGGGGCCGCGCTCGAATTTGCGATGCCGCTCGTGGCAACGCCGGCCGACGCCATTCCGCTCATCAGCGCAACGATGCCAAACGCAATAGCAGCAAATAACCCGTACTTCATTGCATTCTCCCTGAGCTTGGAGTTGTATTAACTCGAGTAAGCGCGCGACACTACCCAACTTAGCGCCGCGGGGAAAGCATTTAGAGCGCAAGGACTGCGGCTATTCCGCTGCTTCCGAGGGCGAGCGCCCGCCGGGCGGGCTGGCGGCGGCTTCGGGATCGATCTGCTTCAGCGCCTCGAGGCTCGGCATGGCAATCGTCGAGTAGCCACAGTCGACGAAGTGGACCTCGCCCGTCACCGCACCGGACAAATCGGACAAGAGATAGAGGGCCGATCCGCCGACCTCATTGAGGGTCGGGGTGCGCTTCAACGGAGAATTTTCCTTCTGGAAGTTGAAGAGGATTCGCGCATCCGAAATGCCGGCGCCTGACAGCGTGCGCATCGGGCCCGCGGAGAGCGCGTTGACGCGGACCCCTTGTGGGCCCAGGTCGGCGGCCAGATAGCGCACGGACGCCTCGAGCGCGGCCTTTGCAACACCCATCACGTTGTAGGAGGGCACCGAGCGCGTGGCGCCGCCGTAGCTCAAGGTGAGCAGCGAGCCGCCATCGGGCATCAGCTCAATTGCGCGCTTGGCGATCTCGGTGAAGGAGAAGCAGGAGATCACCATCGTGTTGATGAAGTTGTCGCGCGTCGTGTTGACATAGCGGCCCGCCAATTCGCGCGGGTCGGAGAAGGCGAGTGCGTGGACCAGGAAGTCCAGGCCGCCCCACACCTCCTTGACCTTGGCGAACACCTTGTCGACGCTCTCCAGGTCGAGAACGTTGCACGGCTCGATGATCTCCGAGCCGATCGACTTTGCGAGCGGCAAGGCCCGGCGTCCGAAGGCGCCGTCCTGATAGGTAAAGGCCAGCTTGGCGCCCTGTCCGGCGAGAATGCGGGCGATGCCCCAGGCGATGGACCGTTCATTGGCGACCCCCATGATGAGGCCGCGCCTGCCAGCCATCAATGGTCCCGGTTTTGCGATGTCGATCTCGGTCATGGGAGTCCCCAAAGTAGTGCCGAATGCGCGTCCTTGAATTTCGAACCAGCCGCGGCCGTTCTTGTAGAGTCTCATGCTGGGGAAGCCTGAAGGAGTTCAACTTACAACTCCTTGCCGCCGCAACATGACAGTTTTTTTAACCGGTCAGGCGGCGAAAGACGAGCGTGGCATTTGTTCCACCGAATCCGAAGCTGTTCGACATGACACAGTTAAGACTAACACCGTCGAGGCGCTCGCGCACAATGGGCATGTCCTCGAAGGCGGGATCGAGCTCCTCGATGTTGGCGCTTTCGCAGATGAAACCGTTGTTCATCATCAGGAGGGAGAAGATCGCCTCCTGCACCCCGATGGCGCCCAGAGAGTGGCCGGTCAGCGACTTGGTCGCGGAGATTTTGGGCACCTCGCCGTCAAAGACGGTGCGGATCGCCTCGATCTCCCGCGCATCTCCGACTGGTGTCCCGGTGCCGTGGGGATTGATGTAGTCGACCTTGTGGCCGACGCCCTTGCCGTCGAGGCCCTGAAGGGCCAGGCGCATGCATCTAACTGCGCCCTCGCCCGAGGGCGCAACCATGTCGAACCCGTCCGAGGTGGCGCCGTATCCGGCGACCTCGCCGTAGATCTTGGCCCCGCGCGCCTTGGCACGCTCCAGCTCCTCGAGCACGACCACGCCGGCGCCGCCGGCGATGACGAACCCGTCCCGGTCCTTGTCGTAGGCGCGGGAAGCCTTTTCGGGCGTGGCGTTGAACTTGGTCGACATGGCGCCCATGGCGTCAAACAGCACCGAAAGCGTCCAGTCGAGCTCCTCGCAGCCGCCCGCGAACATGACGTCCTGCTTGCCCCATCCGATGAGCTCGGAGGCGTTGCCGATGCAGTGGGCCGACGTGGAGCAGGCCGACGAGATCGAGTAGTTGACCCCCTTGATCTGGAAGCTGGTGGCGAGCGCTGCCGAGGGCCCCGAGCACATGGCCTTTGGCACCTCGAAGGGGCCGATCTTGCGCGGGTCCTTCTCGCGGGCGGTGTCGGCTGCCGCCACGATGGCGCGCGTTGAGGGACCGCCCGAGCCCACGATGATGCCCGTGCGCTCGTTTATGACATCTTTTTCCTCGAGCCCGGCGTCGCGAATGGCCTGCTCCATGGCTAGGTAGTTCCAGCCGATGCCGGCTCCCATGAAGCGCTTGGCCTTGCGGGGAACTTGCGCTTCCCAATCCAGGTGCGGCTCGCCGTGCACCTGGCAGCGGAAGCCGAGCTCGGCGTACTTGTCGGCGCGCACGATGCCGGATTTGGCCTCGCGCAGTGAGGCGAGCACCTCTTGGCAGCTGTTTCC
>CAYUBZ010000160.1:0-5847 GCA_964443205.1 uncultured Hyphomicrobium sp.
ATTGACCGGCCTTCTGCATCTCCTCGATGTCGTCGCCGATGCCGCGCGCTTCCTCTTCGTCGTCCCACACGGCCGTCACGGTGACCTTGGCGCCCTCGTGCTCGTCGGTGAACAGCGTCTTGCCGAGCCGGCCCTTGTTCTCTGCAATGAGCCCCGCCGCGGCGGCGAGGATGTGCCCCGTCGAGCGGTAGTTGCGCTCCAGCCTGATGACCTTCGCGCCGGGGAAGTCCGTCTCGAAGCGCAGGATGTTGTCGACCTCCGCGCCGCGCCACCCGTAGATCGACTGGTCGTCGTCGCCCACGCAGCACAGGTTGGGCGAGCCTTGTGCCAGCAGCTTGAGCCACAGGTACTGCGCGATGTTGGTGTCCTGGTACTCGTCGACCAGGATGTAGCGGAAGCGGCGCTGGTAATCGGCCAGCACGTCCGGGTTCTCCAGGAACAGGCGCAGGCCTTCGAGCAGCAGGTCGCCGAAGTCGCAGGCGTTGAGCTCCTTCAAGCGGCGCTGATAGGCGGCGTAGAGCTGCGCGCCCTTGCCTGCCGCGAAACCGTAGGCCTCGCCGGCCGGGACCTTGTCCGGCGTCAACCCGCGGTTCTTCCAGCCGTCGATGAGAGAAGCCAGCTGGCGGGCCGGCCAGCGGTCCTTGTCGAGACCCTCCGCTTCGATCACCTGCTTCATGAGGCGGATCTGGTCGTCGGTGTCGAGAATCGTGAATCCCGACTTGAGGCCGACCAGCTCGGCGTGCCGGCGCAGGATCCTGACGCCGATGGCGTGGAAGGTGCCGAGCCACGGCATGCCCTCGACGATGCCGCCGACGAGGTCGCCGATGCGCTCCTTCATCTCGCGCGCGGCCTTGTTGGTGAAGGTGACGGCGAGGACCTGGCTCGGGTAGGCCTTGCGGCTCGCCAGGATGTGGGCGATGCGGGTGGTGAGCACGCGCGTCTTGCCTGTCCCTGCGCCGGCGAGCACCAGCACCGGGCCCTCGAGCGCCTCGACGGCGGCCCGCTGCTCGGGGTTGAGGCCCGCCAGATAGGGCGGCAGAGCGGCACCCTGCAGCGCGCGCGAGGCGCTGGGTGGCGCCGGCGCGCCGGGCGACGCCTCGGGCAGATCGAATGGCGGATCATCCGCGGCGTCCGGAGTAGCCACGTTCGCCAAATGTTTTCGACTTTGCACCATGCTTGGCAGTTATATCACGCGCCCGTTCGCGGCAACGGCCGGGCCTCGGTCGCCCACACGAGATATGGGAATTGTGGCCGCAACATCGCAGCCCGGCCCTTGCGGGGTGCCCGCCAAATGCACACATTTTCCGGGCCGGCGGCGCGACGCCAGGGCCGCTGATCGCGGTCCAGACACGAGCCCGCGAATAAGCTAGACTGTATCAATTGACGTAGTTGCCACGCGTCTGGGCCCCCGGCCCGAGCGTCATCAGATCGACAATCGAGAGGGGCATGCCGGGCGTAGGCCGTCATGGTTCCTGCTCCGCCGCTTGGAAGAGACAGGGACCAGACGCCGATCCGGTCCGTGAAGAGGTCAATGAGCAACGGGCTTCTCTACATCGCCGGCCTGATCTCGCTCGCGCTCGCTGCGCTGTTCGCGGTTCCTTATTTTATCGATTGGAACGGATACCGCGGCGTCTTCGAGGAGGAGGCAACCCGCATTCTGGGCCGCGAGGTGCGCGTCGGCGGCAACGTCAATCTGCGCCTGCTGCCGGCCCCCTTCGTGCGCTTCGACGATCTGCGCATCGCCGACACGACGGGCACGACGGGCGAGCCCTTCTTTCGCGCCGCCAGCTTCACCATGCGGCTCTCCGTTCCGCCGCTGCTCAAGGGCATCATCGAGGCCAACGAGGTCGAGCTGACGCGCCCCGTCCTGCGCCTCGCCGTCGATGCGGCCGGCGGCGGCAATTGGCGCAGCTTGAGCATAGCGCCCGGCATGCTGCCGTTCGTGCCCGCTGACGTCACGCTGCAGTCCGTCAAAATCAAGGACGGCGTGGTGGCCCTGCACGGGCCCAAGGGAACCGGCGTCGCCGAGCTCGATGGCCTCAACGGCGAGCTCAAGGCCGAATCGATCGAAGGTCCGTTCTCGTTCAAGGGGACGGCCAAGTGGCGGGGCACCGACCAGGAGCTGCGCGTTGCAACGAGCGCCGCCGATTCGGAAGGTGCCATCCGCTTCAAGGCCACGGTCCGCGCCGCCGAGCGCGGCAACACCTACACCGTCGACGGGCGCATCCAGGATCTGAAAGGCCACCCCAGCATCGATGGCGACGTGGCGGCTAAGCTGGAGCTGGACGCCAGCCAAATGCCCCAAGCGGCGGCTCCCGAGGGGGACCGCCAAAACGCTAAGCCCGAAAATCCGCTCGTGGACTTCAAGGCCAGGCTGGCGGGCGACGCCAAGGGCCTGAGCCTCGACGACATCACGCTGTCGTTCGAGCGGGTGGGACAGCCGCAGTTGATAACGGGCTCCGCGTCGGCATCGTGGTCGGATGCGCTCGCCGTTGAGCTGCAACTTGCATCGCGCTGGCTCGACCTCGATCGGATTGCCGGCTCGGAGAGCATCGAGAGCCCATTCGCGACCGCCCGCAGCTTTGTCTTGGCCTTCATGCAGGCGCTGCCGGCGGACGCCGAGACCAAGGTGCGGTTCGATCTCGACCAGGCGACTCTCGGCGGCGAGGCCGTGAGCGGGATCCGCCTCGAGGTCGCTCGCACCAACGGCGTGCTTCTCCTCCAGGGATTGCGCGCCGGCATGCCGGGCGGCGCCAAGCTCGCCCTCGACGGCACGGTGGGCGATGTTGCGAACGCGCGCACCTTCCAGGGCGAGCTCGCCCTGCGCGGCACGAGCCTTACGCGGTTCCTCAACTGGATTGGCAAGGATCAGGCCGTGGCCGATGCCGTGCGCAGCGATGGTCCGTTCTCGCTGCAGGGCCGCCTCGGCATGAGCGACCAGGGCATCGACCTGACCGAGGCGGGCGCGGAGCTCGCCGGGACGCCGCTCACCGGAGAGGTGCATTACAGCAGCGGGGAGCACAAACGCCTCGCCGTCGTGCTCGATGGCCATGAGATCGACGGGGCGCACCTGTGGCCCGTGGGGATCGGCTACCTCAAGGGCCTGCTGGCGGGCGGCGAGCCCGCAAAGCCCGACGCCACAGCTCCGGCCCCCCGGCACTGGCTCGACGTTGCGAACTCGGATCTCACGCTCCGCCTCAGGGCAGACAAGCTCACGACGGACCGTCAGCCGCTGCGTGATGTGGACATGGACATCGCGGTCGAGCAGGGGCGCCTGTCGATGCGCGCGTTCAAGTTCACGACCGGCGATGGTCTGGCTCTCGAGCTTGAAGGCAACATCGCCGACATGGCGGGGCACCCGCGCGGCGACCTCCGGTGGGTCTTCGCAGCACCCGACAAGGCCGCATTCGCCACTTTCGTCCGCCTCTTGGACCTGCCCGATGACGCCTCCACGCAGGCGATGGGCTATGTTTCCCTCGCCCCGATGCGGCTCGCCGGCACGCTTCGCCTCGGCGAGCGCAGCAAGGGCGCGGCCGATATCCTCGTCGACGGCAGCGTTCAAGGCGGACGCGTCGTGGGCGCCGCCCGCCTCGACGGCGGCCTCAGAAACTGGCGCGCGGCCGCTGCGGATCTTTCCGTGACCATCGAGAGCCCCGATGTCGTGCAGACGCTCGACAACTTCGCCGCGCGCACTCCGAGTGCGTCGGCGCAGGCGCCGGAGCGAGCCGGCGAAATCTTCTTCAAGGCCGTGGGCACGCCGGCAGACGGGCTCCTCGCCACGGCGACGGTCAAGGCCACCGGTCTTTACTTCGCCTATGACGGTCGCATCGAGCTGCCAGCCGAGGGGGGCCATACGTTCGACGGTGACCTGCGCGTTTCGTCGCGCGAGTTCAGCGACATCATGGCCATTGCTGGGCTCGGCACCGGGGGTGCGCTGCGCGGCGTCCCCATCGTCGGCACGGTCAAGATGGAGTCCGCCAACCACGCCATCGAGCTCAAGCCGCAGCAGCTGACGATCGGCGGCAGCAAGGTGAATGGAAGCCTGGCGCTCGCCTACCCGGCGGGCGGGCCGGCCATCGTTACGGCGCAGCTCGAGGTCGACGAGGCCACGATCCCCGGTCTCTTGGGCGTTGCGCTCGATCATACGGCCACCGCCGCGGTTCCGGCGGAGCCGCTCACCGAAGGCAAATCCATCTGGCCCGAGTCTACCTTCGATTTCACGGCTTTGGAGGGCATCGAAGGGACGCTTGGCGTCAACTTCGGTACCTTGTCGCTGGAGCCGGGCATGGACCTCAAAGGAGCCCGGCTCGAGGCTACGCTGGTGCCCGGCAAAATCTCGGTCACCAAGCTCGAAGGCAAGGCGCTGGGCGGCACGGTGCTCGCGGCCCTGGGGCTGGAGCGGGCGCCCGGAGGCGCCAACGTTGCCGGCGACGTTCGCCTGACCGGAGCCCATCTCGGGGCTTCGGCTGCCGACGGCGCCAAGCAGGCCAAGGATGCCACCGCCTCTCTCGCGCTGGAGTTCTCCGGCCGCGCCGCGACGCCCGGCGGCCTCATCGCCGTGGCGACGGGCAAGGGCGAGATCACGCTTCCCGATATGTCAATGCGCGTGCCGACGCCGCTTGCGGTCGTCACCACGTCGGAGGCGGTGCTCACCGGCGAGGCCGGTGGCAGCGGCGAGGCGCTCACCGAAGCCTTGCGCGCGCACATCGCGTCGAGCGACGTCAAGGTCGGACCCCGCAAGATCGCGATCGAGATCGCCGACGGCGCGGCAAAGCTCGCACCGTTCTCGCTGCCGTCCGCGGCGGGCGCGACCAAGGTCGAGACGACCGTCGACCTCGCATCGCTGATGGTCGACAGCGCCTGGCTTCTGGAGCCCAAAGCGCCCGACGTGGTGCAGCCCGACCGCCCGCGCAAGGGGGCGCTTCCGAGCGTCAACGTCGTGTATGTGGGTCCATTGCAGGACGCCTGGTCGCTGCAGCCGCGCATCACGGCCGAACCGCTCGAGCGCGAGCTCGCCATCCGCAAAATGGAGCTTGACGCCGAGCAGCTGGAGCGCCTGCACCAGCTCGACGCGGAGCGGGCACGCCAGGAGGAGGAGCGCCTCAAGTCCATCGACGCGGAGCAGGCCGACAGGAATCCGGCGCCGCCGGCTCCGCCCTTTGAAGCCGACGGCACGGCGCTGACGCCGCAGCAGGGCGCCGCCGATCCCGGGGCCATCCCGCCTCCGTCGGCCACCATCGTGCCCGCGGTGCCCGGACTGGAACCCGAGGTCACGCCGCTCCCCACCACCGACTCGGCGGCCGCCGATCCGGTGCCCGGCGCGCCGGCTGCAGGCACGGCGGTGCCCGATCCCGCGGCAGCGGCGGCCGCACCGGCACCGAGTACGTACCGGCGCCGCCCAGTGCGCCGGCCGGTGCCGGCGGGCGAGCAGGTGCTGCGCGCGCTGCAAAACAGCACCCAATAAGGCTGGCGGCCGCCGCTCAGCGGGCGCTCCGGCCGGCGTGGGGGCCGTTGATCTCTGCTTTCGCCGGCGCCTTGCGAAAATAATCGAGCACCCACACCCGCACCGCGCTCGACAGTCCCGCTTTGCCGCGGCCGGCGTCGATGGCTGCGATCAGGGCCGCTGGGGTCGTGCGCTCGATTTCCGCCGCATGGCGCAAAGCCTCCCAGAACGGTGCCTCGAGCGAGATCGAGGTCCGGTGGCCTTTGATGGTGAACGAGCGTTTTAGCGGCCGCGTCATCTCATCCATGGGCGAACCCCGGGGCGGGCTTACTTTGGCCCCAGCATCTTCTTGGCATCGACGATCTCGTCGAACTCTTTGTCGGTAACGTAGCCGCCGCCGACGG
>CAYUBZ010000161.1:0-5843 GCA_964443205.1 uncultured Hyphomicrobium sp.
TGCCGCCCGACGCGGGAATGGAGGCGAGAACGGCGACGTAGCCGTTTGCCCCGGTTGTGGACGTCGCGGCGGCTCCGACCGTTTGCGTCGGCTTCTCCGGGGACGTCTCCGTCGCCGCAGCGGCGGGCGGGGCCGGCGGCGTCACGTTGGCGACCTTTTTCTCGGGTTCAGGCACGGCGCTCGCGGCCGGCGGCTGGACGACGATGGGCTTGCTGGCCTCCGCAGTCGTTGCTTGCTGCGTTTCTGCGGCTGGGCTCTCTGCGGCTGGGGCCTTTGCCGCCGGGGCCTGTGCTGCCGGGGCCTGTGCCGCTGGGGCCTGTGGTGCGGACCCAGGGAAGCGTCCGCCGAAGCCGTCGACGACGGTGAGGCCCGGGACGGCGACGGTACCGGTGGTAACGGGCGCATCGGGCGCCGCCGGCGGTGTCATCGATCCATCGCTGCCCACGACCAGCGTCTGCACGCGGCGCGCGCCATTGGCATCGAGATCGGAGGCGGACGCCTCGGCGGCCGGGGCGCTGCTGGGCGCACCTTCACCGAGCCGGCCCATGATCTTGCTGTCGGTATGCGCAAACTGCTTGCCGCCCGGATCGGTCGGCAGCGTCTTGGCCGGCTCGCTTTCGCCCTTGATCACCGGAGTCGCGCCGTCGGGCGCGTTCTGCGTCATGAGCTTGTAGCCTTGCGCCAGCCCGTAGCCGAGTCCGATGGCCACCACGACCGCTCCCGCGATCCTAAGGAGCCAACTGCCGCGGCGGGGCTCCTCGACCTCGTAGTCGCCGCCCTCCTCCTGGCCATAGGCCTGCTCGAGCGCGCCGGTGTGCGCTTGGTCGTACCCTAGCCCGCCCTGATACCCCTCGTCGCCATAGGCGGGATGCGCGGGATGCGCCCATTCGGGGTGCTGCTGCAGCGGGTCGACGTGCTCGCCCGGATGACCGGACCCGCCCGTCGGCATGTAGCCGCCGAGGTCATAGCCGCCCTGCCCGGGTGCGCCGCCCTGCCACTGATCGGCGCCGGGGGCCCCGTAGCCGCGCGGCGGCTGCGGATGTCCCTGCTGCGGGTGCCCATAGCCGTAATCGGGGCCGGCTTGAGCGGGATCGAGACTGCTGAGACCCTGGCCGGGCTGGCCTTGCGGGTAATGGTAGGCCGATTGCGGATCGTAAGCCGGATTTGCGGGCTGCTGCTCGGGATAGCCCTGCGGGTAGCCGCCCTGCGGATAGCCGGTGGCCTGGGCGCTCTGCATGCCGGGCTGGGCAGGGCGCTGGCCCTGAGGTGCACCGGGCTCGCCTGGGCGCGGTGCCTGCCATCTCCCATTCGTCACTGCAGCGTTTGGACGAGCCATGTCTGAAGAGCCCCTTGCAGCAAGTTGTAGCCTATTCTTCGGCGATTCGGGAGTCTAACGCATGGAGTCAGGAGCCTCGACGCCCAGAACGGACAGACCCGAGGAAATTACCTGCTGGGCGGCGGCAATTAGAGCTAGCCGCGCCGCGGTCACAACTCCGTCTTTTGACTGGATAAATCGCAAATGTGGCGAATCGTTGCCTCGGGTCCACTGAGCATGCAACGCCGAAGCCAGATCATAAAGGAAAAAAGCAAGCCGGTGGGGCTCCTCAGCCTGCGCGGCCCCGGCCACGAGCCGCGGGAAATACGCCAGCCGTTTCATCAGGTCCAATTCGCCCGCGTCGGTCAGATGCGACAGATCGGCCTGGTGCACGGCGGGGCTGCCCGGGCCCAGTTCGGCGAAGACCTCTTGTGCGTTGCGGAACACCGAGGCGGCCCGGGCGTGCGCATACTGAACATAGAAGACCGGGTTGTCCTTGGAGTGCTCGACCACCTTGGCCAGGTCGAAGTCGAGCGGGGCGTCGTTCTTGCGCATCAGCATCATGAAGCGGACGGGATCGCGGCCGACCTCGTCGACGACCTCGCTTAGCGTCACGAAGTTGCCGGCCCGTTTCGACATGCGCACGGGCTCGCCGCCGCGGAGCACCTTCACCAGCTGGCAGACGAGAATGGCGAAGTCGGCCTTGCCGTCGGACAGGGCGGCAACGGCAGCCTTGATGCGCGAGATATAGCCGATGTGGTCGGCGCCGAAGACGTTGCGATAGTGATCGAAGCCGCGCTGCAGCTTGTCGTAGTGGTAGGCGACATCGCCGGCGAAGTAGGTGTAGCTGCCGTCGGACTTCATCAGCGCCCGGTCGGCGTCGTCGCCGAAGGCCGTCGACTTGAACAGCGTCTGGTCGCGGTCCTCCCACTCCTCGTCGTCGTGGCCCTTGGGCCGCGCCAGGCGGCCCTCGTAGATCAGGCCCTTGGCGCGCAGGGCATCGATCGCCGCCTTGATCTTGTCTTTCTTGCCCGACGTCAGCGAGGCCTCGGAGAAGAACCTATCGTGCTTGATGTTGAGCGCGGCCAGGTCCTTCTTGATCCCGGCCAGCATCGGCTTGATGGCCGCCTTGCGCACGATGGGCAGCCACTCCGCTTCGGGCATATCGAGCAGCGCCCGGCCATGCTTCTTGGCGAGCGCCTTTCCGACCGGCTTCAGGTAGTCGCCGGGATAGAGACCTTCCGGGATCTCGCCGATCTCCTCGCCCAGCGCCTCGCGATAGCGCAGGAACACCGAGCGGGCGAGGATATCGACCTGGCCGCCCGCGTCGTTGACGTAGTACTCGCGCGTGACCTTGTAGCCGGCGAACGCCAGCAAGTTGCAGAGCGCATCGCCGAACACCGCGCCGCGGCCGTGGCCGACGTGGATGGGACCGGTGGGATTGGTGGAGACGTACTCGACGTTGACCGTCTCCCCCTTGCCGATGTTGGCGCGCCCGTAATCGGGCCCCTCCTCCAGGATCGTGCGCACGACGCCCTGCCAGAAGGCGGGCTTGAACGTGAGGTTCAGAAAGCCCGGACCGGCGACGGTGGCCTCGTCGATGTCGGCATCGCCTTGAAGCTTCTCTTGCAGCCGCTCGGCGATGTCGCGCGGCTTCATGCGCGCCGGCTTGGCGAGCACCAGCGCTGCATTGGTGGAGAGGTCGCCGTGGGTGGGATCGCGCGGCGTTTCGACCTCGATGCCGGAGATGGTCAGGTCGGCGGGGAGCGCGCCGTCATCTTTCAGGGCTTCGAGCGCCGCCACAACGCGGTGCTCGACGCGCGCGAACACGTTCATGGGGACCTGGCCGATGCCTTTGCCTTGGTGGAGAAACTGGGGCCCGCCTAACGCAAATCGGGTGTGGCGTCAAACAGCCGGCGGTGCTCGGCAATCGCATAGCGATCGGTCATGCCGGCGACGAAGTCGGCGATGAGACGCGCGCGCCGGTGCTCGTCGAGGCCGGCGGCTGCTTTGTGCCATGCCTCCTGCATGGCCTGCGGCTCGGAAAGGTAGCGCGCAAAGAGGTCGCTCACGATCGCTCCGGCTCCGGTCATCACCCGCATCACGCGCGCGTGCCGGTAGACGCGCTCGAACAGGAAGGCCTTGAGGCGCGCGATATCCTCAGCCATCGCGCCTGAAAAGCCGACGGTGGCGCGCTGCGCCGCGCGGATGTCGTCGGGCGAGCGGGGCTCGAGCGCCTTGAGCCGTCGCCGCGTCTCGATAACGACATCGGCGATCATCACCGTGATCATGCGGCGCGTGATCTCGTGGACGCGCCGCCCGTTATCATCGTCGCCGGCGGTCTGCGGCGCCGCGGCGATGGCGGGGCCGGCGAGCGGCTGCGTCTTAAGGTCTTTGAGCGCGATGAGGTCGGCCCTGAGGCCGTCATCGATGTCGTGCGACACGTACGCGATGTCGTCGGCAAGCGCCGCGAGCTGCGCCTCGGCCGAGGGCCAGGTTTCCAGATCGAGGCTCTGCCAGCGCTGCAGCCCGCGCGCGACCTTGGCCACCGCGTCGTCTTGCGACGTCACCGGGCCGTTGTGCTTGGCGAGCCCCTCCAGCGTCTCCCACGTGAGGTTGAGGCCGTCGAAGGCGGCATACTTGCGCTCCAGCACGCTCACCACGCGCAAGGACTGGGCGTTGTGATCAAAGCCGCCGAAGGCGCGCATCGCGGAATCGAGCGCCCGCTCGCCGGCGTGGCCGAACGGCGGATGGCCGAGATCGTGGGCGAGCGCGATCGCTTCTGCGAGGTCCTCGTCGAGGCGCAATTGCCGCGCGATGGCGCGGGCGATCTGCGCCACCTCGAGCGAGTGGGTGAGCCGCGTGCGGTAGTGGTCGCCCTCGTGGAAAACGAAGACCTGCGTCTTGTAGGTGAGACGGCGGAAGGCGGTCGAATGCAGGATGCGGTCGCGGTCGCGCTGGAAGGGGCTGCGGGTTGGGCACGCGGGCTCGGGGTGCTGGCGCCCGCGGCTCGCAACGGCGCTGGCGGCATAAGGCCCCGGCGCGCGCGCACCCGGGTCCAGGCCCTCGCCGTAGTCGCCATCCTGCATCCTGGGCGGTTGCATTTATGTCTTTTGGCCCATTCTAAAGTGGCCAAAGGCTCCTTGTTGGGCCCGCGATGGGCTTTGACTTGGGCCAACGCGCGCTTATCTTCGTTAAGGTGAGACCCGCTTAATGTGAGGCCCACTTAAGGTGAGACATAGCCGCCCCGCAACCCTGCGGCCGGCGGCACGATAGTAGAGCCACGAGACCTGGAGCCAATGACCCAAGCCGTCACCGTCACCGAACGCGCCGCCAAGCGCATCGCCGAGATTGTCGCCGGCGAGGCGGCGGCGAACGCGCTGCGCGTCAGCGTGGAAGGCGGCGGCTGCTCGGGCTTCCAGTACAAGTTCGATCTGGTGCCCGAGGCGTCTGCCGACGACATCGTCTTGGAGCGCGCGGGCGCCAAGGTCGTGATCGACCAAGTGTCTCTGGGCTACCTCGCCGGCTCCGAGATCGACTTCGTCGACGATCTCATCGGCGCGTCCTTCCGCATCAACAATCCGCAGGCGACGGCCTCGTGCGGCTGCGGGACGAGCTTTTCGGTCTAGCGCGGCGTGACGCGAAGTGATGTGTCTGTGAGGAAAGCCTCGCGGAACGCTGGCGTGCACGATCCCCCAATCTCGCAAGCGATGTAAGGCGTGCAGAGCGCGGGAATCGCTGCTACCCCATTCGCCAATCGGCCCTGCACACGGCGAAGCCCCATGAAAATCGCGACCTGGAACATCAACGGCGTCAAGGCGCGCCTCGACTCCGCGCTCACCTATCTGCGCCAGGCGGCCCCCGACGTCATCTGCTTCCAAGAGATCAAGAGCGTCGACGAGAACTTTCCTTCCGAGGCCTTCGAGGAGCTGGGCTACAACGTCGCCGTCCACGGCCAGAAGGGCTTCAACGGCGTCGCCATCCTCTCGAAGCTGCCGTTCGACGACGTGACGCGGCGCCTGCCGGGCGACGACAGCGACGAGCAGGCCCGCTTCATCGAGGCGACGGTCTCGGTGGCAGCGGGCGCCTTGAAGGTCGCGTCGATCTATCTGCCCAACGGCAATCCCATCGGCTCAGAGAAGTTCGCCTACAAGCTCGCCTGGCTGAAGCGGCTGCAAACGCATGCGCGCGCGCTGCTGGCCGAGGAGGTGGCGCTGGTGCTGGCCGGCGACTTCAACGTCATCCCCGAGCCCGCCGATGCCAAGCGTCCCGACGCGTGGACGCAGGATGCGCTGTTCCAGCCCGAAAGCCGCGCGGCCTACCGCCGCCTCGTCAACGACGGCCTGACGGATGCCGTGCGCCTGTGCCACCCGCAGCCGGGCGTCTACACGTTCTGGGACTATCAGGCCGGCGCTTTTCAGAAAGACGACGGCATCCGCATCGATCACCTGCTGTTGTCGCCGCAGGCGGCCGACCGCTTGACCTCGGCCGGCGTCGACCGCTTCACGCGCGGCTGGGAGAAGCCGTC
>CAYUBZ010000162.1:0-2278 GCA_964443205.1 uncultured Hyphomicrobium sp.
GGTTATGGCTCGGGGTTCGGCGCGGAGTTTCCAGCCGCCGTGTACGAGTCGATCGTCATCGCCTTCGGTTGCATGCTGGCGGCGGCTTGGCTGACATTTGGCGGTCGGACTGATTCCGATGTCGATCTGGGCGTGGTCACGATTTTGTGCGCCGTATTTCTCATGCTGCCGGTCTTGATGTATCGGACCGGCGCCACGCGGAGCGACGTGCATCGGCCGAATATGCAGCAGTTCCTCTCCGCGCGCTTCGAGACGGCGACCGGTGCCCTGCCGGCCAGGGAGGCGTGGTTGCAAGTTGCGTTGATTCCGATCGCGCTCGCCGTTGCGGCCATGCTCTTCGGCGGCGTCTACGCCTGGGTCGGTTAGGCCCGGTCTTCGCCACCCATGCGTGCGGCCCCGCGATGCGCGCTGGGCGCATGCCACGCAATGGCGCCGATTGGGCCATGCTCTTGACTTACCGGTAGGATTTTCTCGTCGCATCGAGGCGGAACGCTGCGTCAGGGGGAGACCGATGCTGCTGGACGCGATCGCCACCATCATCCTCGGGGGGATGATGCTGATCCCGCTCGTCAACGTCATTGTGGGTGCCATCATCGGGGCCGGACTTGGCGGGCCGCTGGGGGGCACCATCGGAGTTCTGCTCGCCATTGCCATTACGTACACCGAGACGCGGCTTGCGGATCGGCTCGGTTGGCGCGACCTGCGCAACACCTCTGATGCGCCGGTGCACGCTGCGGATGAGGCGGTCGAAATAACGCGGCCGTCGATCACGACAGGTCCGCCCTCGCCAAGACGGCAATCCAACCACGCGCAAGCGTCGAAGTCGTCTCGTCGCCCTGCGCGCTCCGACAAAATGCCGATCAACGGCGCCGCAGCAGCAAGGCGTACTCGTCGAGCGCCGTCAGCCCGCGCTGACGGAAGCGCGGATTGAGATCGAGCGCATCGCGGCATTCGAGCTCGGTGATGGCATAGCTATCGGCGAACAGGCGATCGACTTGGTCGCGGGGAACCGCGAACGGCGGACCCGTCATGCGCTCCGCATCATAGTCGAGCGTGATGAGGAGAACGGGTGCGCCAGCCGCTATCAGCTCCTTGAGCTTTGCGGCATAGCGCGTCTGCACGTCGGCGGGAAAGGCGACGAGCGCGGCCCGATCGTAGACGCCGGCAACGCCGGCGACGGCATCGGGCGGCAATTCGAAGATGTCGCCGCACCACAGCTCGTAGGCTGCCGCCGACTTGACGACGAAATTGCCGACCTTGCGCACGGCGGGCACCAGCCCCCGCTCGGCGAAAAAATCGTCGATCGCAATCTCGCTCAGCTCCGCCCCGATGACGCGGTGTCCCTGCTCTGCCAGCCAGACCATGTCGAGGCTCTTGCCGCACAGTGGCACGAAGACTTGCGCCCCGCGCTCGAGCCCGAGCTGGGCCCAGTGCTTTCGCAGCAGGTCGTGGACCGCCGGCTGATGGAAGCCGATGTCCTTGTTCTGCCAGCGCTCGCGCCAAAAGGTCGTGTCCATCGCTGCCCTCAGCTGCGGTAGGCGGCGTTGATGTCGATGTAGCCGTGCGTCAGATCGCAGGTCCAGATCGTGGCGCGGCCGTTGCCGATGCCGACGTCGACGCGCACCGTGATCTCCGCGCCCTTCATATAGTGCGCGGCCACGTCTTCTTCGTAGCTCTGCGCGCGCTCGCCATTCTCTGCGACAAGAATGTCGCCCAGCCAGATCGCGAGCTTGTCGCGGTCGGCGGCCTCGCCGGCCTTGCCGACCGCCATCACGATGCGCCCCCAGTTGGGGTCCTCGCCGGCAATCGCCGTCTTGACCAGCGGCGAGTTGCCGATGGCGAGCCCGATCTTGCGGGCGGCGCGGTCGTTCTCGGCGCCCTCGACCTCGATGGTGACGAACTTGGTCAGCCCCTCGCCGTCCTTGGCGACGAGGATCGCCAGCTCGCGCAAGAGATCGTGCAGGGCGCCGGCGAATGCGGCGAACCGCGGATCGGCCGCATCGGCGATGCGCGGGCAGCCCTCGGCGGTGCCGGTGGCAAAGGCGAGCAGCGTGTCGCTGGTCGAGGTGTCGCCGTCAACGGTCACGCAATTGAAGGTGCGATCGACGGAACGCGCGACGAGCCCTTGCAGGGCCGCAGGCGCGATGGCGGCGTCAGTGAAGACGAAGCACAGCATGGTCGCCATGTCCGGCTGAATCATGCCGGCGCCCTTGCAGAACCCGTTGAGGACGACGTCGGCCGAGCCGATCTTGGCACGGCGCGTGGCGAGCTTGGGGAA
>CAYUBZ010000162.1:2378-5769 GCA_964443205.1 uncultured Hyphomicrobium sp.
AGCCGCTTGGCGCACCATTCGACGGGTGCGGCCCGCGTTTTCGAGCGCGTCAGCACGCCGGCCGCGGTCGTACCGGGATCGAGGATCACCAGAAGAAGATCGGTGCGGCCTTTGTAGCGGATGCCGGCCTCGGCGGTGGCGAACCGAACGCCCGCGATGGCGGGAACGGCGGGAAGCGATTGGGGCGCAAAGGGGGAGACGGTGCTGGCCTTGCCCATGTGGGTCTCCGGAGGGATCTCAGGCGCAATCGCGCGCCAGCCATGCCAAACAGATCGGGCCGCCCAGATCAAGCGGCCCGATGCGACGGCGCACGGTGTGACGGCTAAGGGTTGGGTTTGGGGTCCGTCGGAGCCTCGGGTTTGGCGGCCTTCTGCTCGGCCGCATTTTTTGCGGCCTCGGCCTGCTTCTTCTCCTGCTCCTCGACCTGCTTTTTGATGCCGGCATCGACGTACTCGAGCTGGGCTTTCTCGCGCAGGGCGCCGACCTTCTCCTGGGCCTTCTTCACGACTAGCGAGTTCAAGATCGTGCTCTTGACGTTATCGAAGGACGGTGGGGCCTTGCGGCGGCGATCCTCGAGCTTGATGACATGCCAGCCGAAGTTGGTCTTCACCGGCTCGGAGACCTCCCCCTTGTGCATCTTGAGGACGGCGGCCTCGAACTCGGGCACCATCTGTCCCTTGACGAAATAGCCGAGCAAGCCGCCCTGCTCCTTGGAGCCTGTGTCCGTCGAGTTCTCCTTGGCGACTTCGGCGAAATCGGCCCCGCCCTCGATCTTGCCGCGTAGCTCCTTCGCCTTCTCCTCACTCTCGACGAGGATATGGCGCGCCGAGAACTCCTCCTGCGGCTCAAGGGTGGCGACCTTGGCGTCATAGATCTGCTTGGCCTCGTCGTCGCTGATGGTGCCTTTGAGGGTCTTCTCGAAGTACTGCTCCCGCAACACGCGGCGCCTTAGGTAGGCCATCTGTTCCTTGAATTCCGGCGACGAGGCAATATCTGCGGCCTCGGCGGCTTCGGCGAACAGCACGTTGTCGATCAGGTACTCGGCGAGCGCCCGGCGCTTGATCTCGGGCGGCAGGTTGCCGAGCTCGCTGCCGAGTTCGTTCTCGGCCAACCGCATGTCCGATTCCGTGATCGGTTTGCCGTTCACTTTCGCCACAATTGTCTCATCCGCTTTCTCCTGCGCACTCGCCGGGTGGAGGGGGGCTGCGAGGCCGAGGGACACGAGGGCAAGAACGGCAAGGGCCGCCGGGACACGCCTGCTGGGGAACACTGGATGCATTTTCTGTCTCTGAGGGTTCGGCGGGCGCATGGTGCGACGATAGACCCGCAAGGCTACTCGCGGCCGCAGAGCACGGCAGCGACAGGTGTTCGCGGGCCCATGGATAGTGGCCCCGCGGGCTTGTGCCAAGTTAAGAATTGGAGAATTCGTGACAGCACCCATGATGGCGCAATTGGGGGCGTCCATGCGTTGACAACCCCAGGCTGCGGTCCTTATCTCTCACGCGGCGGCGGTTGGCCCGCATATGGCGCTCTCAACGCAGATCACGGTGGCTCGTCAATCCGGGGTCAAATCCTTCCGGCGAATGCGATGGCTCTATAGGGCGGGCAGCTCTCAACCGCGCGGGACACCACTGTCCGGCGGTGGCACGTTGGGATTTTGAGGAACCTTTCGAATGCTTTCCACGATCGGCGGCTACGCGGCAAAAATCTTCGGCTCCTCCAATGATCGCCGCGTCAAGGGCTATCGGCCCCGCGTCGAGGCCATCAACGCGCTGGAGCCCGAGATCCAAGCCTTGAGCAATGACGAGCTTAAGGCTCGCACCGAGACCTTCCGCCAGCAGTACCAGGACGGCGCGAGCCTCGATGAGCTGTTGGTCCCCGCCTTCGCGACCGTGCGCGAGGCGGCTTGGCGCACGCTGGGGCAGCGCCACTTCGACGTGCAGCTCATCGGCGGTATAATGCTGCACGAGGGCAAGATCGCCGAGATGAAGACGGGCGAGGGCAAGACGCTCGTCGCAACACTCGCCGTCTATTTGAACGCGCTCACCGGCAAGGGTGTGCATGTGGTCACCGTCAACGACTATCTCGCTCAGCGCGACGCCGAGTGGATGGGCGCGATCTACCGATTCTTGGGGCTCACCGTCGGCTGCATCGTGCACGGCATCGATGACGTGCAGCGCAAGGAGCAATACGCCTGCGACGTGACGTACGGGACCAACAACGAGCTGGGCTTCGACTACCTGCGCGACAACATGAAGATCCACAAGGAGGAGATGGCCCAGCGGGGGCACGCCTTCGCCATCGTCGACGAGGTCGACTCCATCCTCATCGACGAGGCGCGTACGCCGCTCATCATCTCCGGTCCCCTGGAGGACCGCGCCGATCTCTACCAGACGGTCGACGAGGTGATGAAGGTGCTGGTGGCCGAGCACAACAAGATCGCAAAGCAGGTCGAGAAAGCGCACGGCAAGGAGAAGACCAAGGAGCTGCTCAAGACCGAGGGCCTCTTAGAGCTCGATGAGAAGCAGCGCCAGGTCTCGCTCACCGAGATAGGCAACGAGAGCGTGGAAAGGATGCTGGAGGAGCGCGGCCTGCTCAAGGGCTCGCTCTACGACATCGAGAACGTATCATTCGTCCACCACGTCAATTCCGCTCTCAAGGCGCACACGCTCTTCCAGCGCGACAAGGACTACATCGTCAAGGGCGGCCAGGTGGTCATCATCGATGAGTTCACCGGCCGCATGATGCCCGGGCGGCGCTATTCGGAAGGGCTGCACCAGGCGCTCGAGGCCAAGGAGCACGTGGAGATCCAGCCCGAGAACCAGACGCTGGCCTCGATCACCTTCCAGAACTACTTCCGTCTCTATGACAAGCTTGCCGGCATGACCGGCACCGCCGCCACCGAGGCCAACGAGTTCATGGACATTTATGGGCTCGACGTGCTGGAGATTCCGACCAACGTGCCGGTGTGCCGCATCGACGACGACGATGAGATCTATCGCACGGCCAAGGAGAAGAATGCCGCGATCGTGCAATCGATCGCCGACTGCCAGCGCCGCGGCCAGCCGATCCTGGTCGGCACCGTCTCCATCGAGAAGTCGGAGCAGCTTTCCGGGCTGCTGAAGGACAAGAGCTACATTCAAGAGCTCGGCCGCACCACGCTGGCGCAGGCCGACAAGCTCGACAACGGCAAGGACGGCGAGCTCAAGACGTACCTGACCGAGATCGGCTCCTACCTGGTCGAGATCGGATCGCGGAAGTCCAACTCCGATCCGGTTGTTCATCACGTCTTGAACGCGCGCTACCACGAGCAGGAGGCCCGCATCGTCGCCCAGGCCGGTGTGCCGGGCGGCGTGACGATCGCCACCAACATGGCCGGCCGCGGCACCGA
>CAYUBZ010000163.1:0-2775 GCA_964443205.1 uncultured Hyphomicrobium sp.
CTCGACATGAACATCGAGGACGCCGCCAAGGTGATCATCTCGGCTGGCATGGTGACGCCCGAGAGCCAGGCCAAGCTCAAGGAGCTGGCCCAGCAGGCCAAGCGCAAGCCGGCGGCGGCTCCGGGGGAGGGGGCCGAGACGACGGCCCCCAATCCAACTCCCGGTCCCAAGACCAAGCCCAAGGCCAAGAAGCCCGCCTGAGGGTCTTGCGGCGGGCGCTCTACGCCGCGCGGAACAGGCGCACGGCCTCGTCGCACTCGAAAATGTAGAGAAGCGTGCGCAGCGCCTCTCCGCGCTTGCTCGACAAGTGCGGGTCGCTGGAAAGCACGAGCTTGGCGTCGTCGCGCGCCGCCTCGAGAAGGGATGCGAAATTCGGCACCTCGGCGACGCGGAACCCCGGCGTGCCGCTCTGGCGCGCGCCCAACACCTCGCCGCCGCCGCGCAGCTCGAGATCCTTCTCCGCGATCAGGAAGCCGTCCTCGGTCTCGCGCATCATCTTCAAGCGCGCAGCTGCCGCCTCGCCGAGCGGTGGCTTGTAGAGCAGCATGCAGTAGGACTGGCGCTCGGCGCGCCCCACGCGCCCGCGCAACTGGTGCAGCTGGGCGAGCCCGAAGCGCTCCGCGTGCTCGATCACCATGATGGTGGCGTTGGGCACGTTGACGCCGACCTCGATGACGGTGGTGGCCACCAGGATCTTGAGCGCGCCGGAGGCGAACGCGGCCATGGCGGCGTCCTTGGCGCCTGAGGCCATCGCCCCGTGCAAGAGGCCCACCGTGTCCTTGCCGAAGATCTGCGACAGGTGCGCGTGGCGCTCTTCTGCTGCCGCCAGCTCGGACAATTCCGAGCTTTCGATCAGGGGGCACACCCAATAGACCTGCGCGCCTTGGGAAAGTGCGCGGCGCAAGCCGTCGATCACCTCCTCGATGCGCTCCAGCGGCGTGGTCGTCGTCGTCACCGGCTTGCGTCCGGGCGGCTTCTCGGTGAGCCGCGACACGTCGAGGTCGCCGTAATGCGTCATCACCAGCGTGCGCGGGATCGGCGTCGCCGTCATCACGAGGACGTCGGTGCCTGTGCCGTTGCCCTTGGACTGCAGCGACAGACGCTGGTGCACGCCGAAGCGGTGCTGCTCGTCGATCACCGCAAAGGCCAAGTCGCGAAACACCACGTCGGCCTGAAAGAGCGCGTGCGTGCCAATCAGGATGTCGATGTCGCCGCTGGCGAGGCGGTCCAACAGGTCCTTGCGCGTCTTTCCCTTCTCGCGCCCTGTCAGCAGCCCGATGCGCAACCTCGCCTTCTGCGCGAGGGGTGCGATGGTGTCGAGATGCTGGCGTGCGAGCACCTCCGTCGGCGCCATGAAGGCGGCTTGTGCGCCGGCCTCCACCGCGATCGCCATCGCCAAGAGCGCGACCACGGTTTTCCCTGAGCCGACGTCGCCCTGCAAAAGCCGCAGCATGCGTTGCGGTGCGGCCATGTCGGCCTCGATCTCGCGCACGGCGGTGCGCTGGGAGCCGGTGAGCGCGAAGGGAAGCGCGTCGGCGATCGAAGCGCGGATGCGCCCGTCGCCTTTGACGCTGCGCCCCGGCCTAGTCTTGAAGTTCTGCCGCACGAGGCCGAGCGCCAGCTGTCCCGCCAGCAGCTCGTCGTAGGCGAGCCGCTGCCACGGCGCGCCGCCGGTCGAGACATCGCCCGCATCCGTCGGGCGGTGCAGCCGTTGCAGCGCCGTAACGAAGTCGGGCCAGCCACGCGCCTTGATCCACGCTGCGTTCTGCCATTCCGGCACGGCGCGCAAGCGCTCCAGCGCCTGGCGCGTTGCCTTCTGCACGACCTTTCCGGAGAGGCCGGCGGTGAGCGGATAGACCGGCTCCAGAAAGGGGAGCTCGTCGCGCGCCTCCGGCGCCACGATATAGTCGGGATGCGACATCTGCATCGTCTCGCCGTAGCGCTCCACGCGCCCCGAGACGTAGCGCGTCTCGCCGACGGGGAGCTGGCGCTCGATGAACTTCCGCTCGGCGTGGAAGAAGATGAGATCGAGGCGGCCCGTGTCGTCCTCGGTCTGCACCTTGTAGGGCGCGCGCGTGTTGGAGCGCGGCGGCGCCTTGTGCTTCAAGACGCGGACTTTCAGCGTCGCGATCGAGCCGGGGACGGCTTCAGCGACCGTGGGCTCGGCGCGCCGATCGATGACGCCGCTGGGCAGGTGCCACAAGAGATCGAGGACGCGCGGCTCGACGACGCCCGGCGGCAGCGTGAGGCACTTCTTCACCAGCACGATCAGACGCGGACCGATGCCGGTGAGCGACTGCAGCGAGGCGAAGAGGGGCGTGAGCTCGATGGGCCGCATGGGCGACGCAGGGTCCAACTGATCGACGGTAGTCGTGCAGATACGGGGTCATACGGACGGGACCCGCGCCAATTGGCGGGTCCGGCGCCCCCTTCCTGGGTCGTTGTGCCCTCGTCACGCCGGCGCGGGGACTTTGCGCGAGGCGGTACGGGCGCTATATCACGACCCACTCGCTTACGAGGGTGACGGGCGCGCCGCATGGCGTCAAGCCTGGGCCTCAGGTTATCCAAGAGAGCCGGTTCCGCGATGACTGACGACATGGAGATACGCCGCCGCCGCGCGGCTTATCGCGCGTCCCATCGGGGCACCAAGGAGATGGACTTTATCCTCGGGCGATTTGCAGCCGCCAAACTTTCTGCCATGTCCGCGGGCGAGCTTGACACGTTCGAGCGCTTTCTCGCCATGCCCGATCCGGTCCTGGCGCAGTGGTTCTCACA
>CAYUBZ010000163.1:2875-5717 GCA_964443205.1 uncultured Hyphomicrobium sp.
CCGGCGTCCCGGAAGGGCTCGACGCGCTGGTGATTGCCCAGCTCGTGGCCGAGGCGAAAAGCAGCACCGCACCCGGCACGCTGCTGCACGTCGCGCGCGACGACCGCCGCCTCGATGCGCTGGAGCGGCAGCTGGCGTTCTTCGCGCCCAACGTGCGCGTCGTATCGTTTCCCGCATGGGACACGGTGCCGTATGACCGCATCGGTCCCAACGCCGACATCGTTGCCCGGCGCATCGCGGCGCTGGCCAAGCTCTGCCTTGGCACACGCAAGCACCCGACCGTCGTGCTCACCACCGTCAACGCGGTTCTGCAGCGCGTGCCGGCGCGCAGCTTCCTCAAGCTTGCCGTCAAACAGATCGCGGCCGGCCAGCGCATCGACATGGCGCGCCTGACGCAGCGGCTTTCGCTCATGGGGTATACGCGCAGCGGCACCGTCATGGAGGCCGGCGAGTACGCCGTGCGCGGCGGCATCCTCGATCTCTTTCCGCCCGGCCGCTTAACCCCCGTGCGCCTCGATTTCTTCGGCGACACGCTGGAGAGCATCAAGGCCTTCGAGGTGCAGACCCAGCGCACCACGAGGCCCGTGCAAAAGCTCGCCCTGCTGCCGGTGAGCGAGGTCGCGTTCGGCCCGGAGCCTGAGAAGCTCTTCCGGGCGCGCTACGTGGAGCTGTTCGGCGGCGCCACCGGCGACGACCCGCTGTACGAGGCGGTCAGCGCCGGCCAGCGCTATCCGGGCCAGGAGCATTGGCTGCCGCTGTTCCACGAGCATCTGGAGACGCTTTTCGACTACCTGCCGAATGTGCCGGTCAGCTTCGATCATTTGGCGGATGAGGCCGTGACGCGCCGCTTCGAGCAGATCGCCGAGCACTACGATGCGCGCCGCGAGGCGCTGGAGGAGCAGACGTTCGGCGCGCCGCCCTACAAGCCGGTGCCGCCGGAACGCTTGTTCTTTGACACCGCCACATGGGACGCGACACTCAAGACGCACAACTCCTTCCGTCTGACACCCTTCGAGGAGGCCGCCGGGCGCAACGTGCGCTCCTGGCGCGGTCGCGGCGGGCGCTCGTTCGCCGCCGAGCGCCAGCAGGGCGATGTCAACGTGTTCGACGCGGTGGTGGCGCACGCCAAGCGCCTGCATCGGGAGCACCGGCGCGTCATCATCGCCGCGTGGACGCCCGGCGCGCGCGAGCGGCTCTCAACGCTGCTTGCCGATCACCACCTGGAGGGCGTGACCAAGGTCGACACCTACGCGGACGCCCTGGCGCTGCCGCCGGCGGCCACCGCACTAGCCGTGTTGGGCCTGGAGCAGGGCTTCGAGACGCCGGAGCTTGCCGTGATTGGCGAGCAGGACATCCTCGGCGACCGCCTGGTGCGACCGCGGCGCAAGCAGCGCTCGGCCGTCGATGTCCTCACCGAGGCGACGAGCCTGTCGACGGGCGATCTCGTCGTGCACGCCGACCACGGCATCGGCCGCTTCGCAGGCCTCAAGACCATCACCGTGCTGGGCGCGCCGCATGATTGCCTGGAGCTGCATTACGCGGGCGGCGACAAGCTGTTCCTGCCGGTGGAAAACATCGAGCTGTTGACGCGCTTCGGCGCGGACGAGACGGACGCACAACTCGACCGTCTCGGCGGCGTCGCCTGGCAGTCGCGCAAGGCGCGCCTCAAGAAGCGCCTGCGCGAGATCGCCGCGGAGCTGATCAAGGTCGCCGCGCTGCGCCAATTGAAGGAGGCGCCCGCCGTCGCTGCGCCGGAAGGTGCCTACGACGAGTTCGTGGCGCGCTTCCCCTACGAGGAGACCGAGGACCAGGACACCTCGATAGAGGCGGTGCTCACCGATCTCAACTCCGGCCGCCCTATGGATCGCCTCGTGTGCGGCGACGTCGGCTTCGGCAAGACCGAGGTCGCGCTGAGGGCGGCCTTCGTCGCCGCCATGAGCGGCTTCCAGACGGCGGTCGTGGTGCCGACCACCTTGCTCGCGCGCCAGCACTACAAGACCTTCGTCGAGCGCTTCCAGGGTCTGCCGATCAAAGTGGCGCAAGCCTCGCGCCTGGTCGGGCCCAAGGCGCTGGCGAGCGTCAAGGAGGGTCTGAAGAGCGGCGCAATCGACATCGTCATCGGCACGCACGCGCTGCTGGGCAAGACCATCACCTTCGCCCGCCTCGGCCTGCTCATCATCGACGAGGAGCAGCACTTCGGCGTCACCCACAAGGAACGCTTGAAGCGGCTCAGAGAGGACGTGCACGTGCTGACGCTGTCGGCGACGCCGATCCCGCGCACGCTGCAGTTGGCCTTGTCTGGCGTGCGCGAATTATCGCTCATCACCACGCCGCCCGTCGATCGGCTCGCCGTGCGCACCTACATCTCGCCCTTCGATCCCGTCATCGTGCGCGATGCCTTGCGCCGCGAGCGCTACCGCGGCGGCCAGACGTTCTACGTCGTGCCGCGCATCTCCGACATGGAGGAGGTGGCCGAGTTCCTGCGCGAGGCGGTCCCTGAGCTCACCTTTGCGCGCGCCACCGGCCAGATGACGCCCGGCGAGCTGGAGGACGTGATGAGCGCCTTCTACGACGGGCGCTACGACGTGCTGCTCTCGACCGCGATCGTCGAATCCGGGCTCGACCTGCCCAACGCCAACACTCTCATTGTGCACCGCGCCGACATGTTCGGGCTCGCCCAGCTCTATCAGCTGCGCGGCCGCGTCGGCCGCTCGAAAGCGCGCGCCTACGCCTACTTCACGATCCCCATCGGCAAGGCCCTCACCGAGGCCGCCGAGAAGCGCTTGAAGGTCTTGCAGTCGCTCGACACGCTGGGCGCCGGCTTCTCGCTCGCCTCGCACGA
>CAYUBZ010000164.1:0-2296 GCA_964443205.1 uncultured Hyphomicrobium sp.
GAGCGAGCGAACGCGCCGCAGGCCGTGAACACGATGCCGCCACTATGATGGCAACAAAAACGCTGTCAGCGCGGCATCTATGAGCTAAGGTCGTCGCTGCGGCATCAGTTCTTGCGTAAAGGCCGGCCTTCATGCCCGATCTGCGCTTCTTTCATCGCGCCGGTCCGTTTCCGCTGAGTGAGATTGCCTCGCTTCTGGGCGCGGAGCCGCTCGGATCGGGAGACGACGCGGTTTCCATTCACGACATCGCGGCCCTCGACACCGCCGGTCCCGCCGACATCAGCGTCTTCTCAGATGCACGCTATCTCGATGCGCTGCGGCCCACGCGCGCCGGCGCCATCATCATCAGCAGAAAGCTTGCGCGTCACGCGGATGCGGCAAACCGCCTCGTGTTCGTAAAGGACCCGCGTCTGGCGTATGCGCAGGTCGGCCAGCTCTTCTATCCGCCCCCCGCCCTCGTGGCCGGCATCGATCCGGCCGCGCACGTGCATCCGAGCGCAAGGATCGGCGCGGGCTCGCAGATCGACGCCGGCGCCGTCATCGGACGCGACGTCGAGATCGGCAACTCGTGCCACGTCGCCTACAACACGGTCTTGGGCGAGGGGGTTCGCTTGGGTGACGAGTCGAGAATTGGCGCCAACACCACCGTCAGCCACGCTTTGATCGGGCGGCGCGTCGGCATCGAGACCGGCGTATCCATCGGGGCGCAGGGCTTTGGCTTCGTGCCCGGCCCCGGCGGTCTCATGCGCATGCTGCAGCTCGGCCGCGTCCTCATCGAGGACGGCGTGCAGATCGGGGCCAATTGCACCATCGATCGCGGCGCCACCGGCGACACCGTGATCGGCGCCGGATCCGTTCTCGATAACATGGTGCACATCGCGCACAACGTCCGGCTCGGGCGCCACTGCGTGATCTGCGCCCAGGTCGGCATCGCCGGCAGCACCGTGGTCGGCGACGGCGTCATGATGGGAGGCCAGGTCGGGGTCGCCGATCATCTCAAGGTGGGCGCCGGCGCCCAGATCGCCGCCTGCGGCGGCGTCATGCGCGATGTCGAGCCCGGCGCGGTCGTGGGCGGGTTTCCTGCCGTCCCCATCAAGCAGTGGCACCGCCAGACGGTGGGGCTCGCGCGCCTCTCCAAAAAAGGTCCAGGCGAGTCCGAGGAGGGCTGACCGGCCGCGCCGCCGTGCCGCGTCCTCAATCGGCGTTTGCGATCCACCGGGCGATCTTCGGCCAATCGTCGTGAAGCGTGCGCGTCCCCATGAACAGCCCGACATGGCCGCCAGGGACCAGACTTCGCGTGATCTTCTGCGCGGGCGTGCCGAGGTACTTCACGGCGTTGAACACCTGCTCCTTGGTGGTGATGTCGTCGTTCGCTCCGGCAAGCAGGTAGACGGGACAGCGGATGTCTCCCAGCGAGAGGACACGCCCCAATCCCTTGAAGCGACCCTTGGCCAGCCGGTTCTCCTTGAACAGCTCCTTGATGGCCTGCAGGTACCAGCGGCCGGGAAGATCGATCGGGTTCTCGTACCAAGCCTCGAACGCTTCCTCCTTGGCAACATAGGCGGGATCGTCGATGTGCTCGTAGAGATCGACGTATTTGCGCAGGTAGTGCTCGCCGGGGTGCATGTTCTTCCAGGCTTCCAGCATGAACTGGCCGCGCATGAGGCCGCCGCCGAGGACGATCAGCTCCTCGTAGTCGGATAGGGGCAGATGGTGCGCCATGGCCTTGATCGGGCCGTCGCCGGCGTCGGTGTCTATGGGCGCGCCGGCGAGCACGAGGCTGCGGACCTTCTCTGGATAGCGCGCCGCAAACATCGCCGACATCCAGCCGCCCTGACACAGGCCGACCAGATTGACCAGCCCGCCCAGATCGTCGATGCACACGTTGAGCTCGGACAGATAGTTGTCGATGTCGTAGTCCTTCATCGCTTCCGTGGCGCTCTTCCAATCCGTCAGCAAGACGCGGGTAAGGCCGTTGGCGAGCAGCGTTTGCACGAGGCTTTGGTCGACGTGGAAGTCGGCGATGACGGCGGTGTGGCCCGCATAGGGCGCGTCAATCACGGTCGGAATTTCGCAAGAGTTGGCGTCGCGTGAAAAATCGCGCAGCCGCAGCGTGTGCAGCTCGAGCGTGATCTTGTTGGGCGTGGCGAATCTTGGCTCCAGCCCATGCTCGAGTTTCTCGGCCTCGGCCAGCGTCTCGAGGCCTCGCCCGAAGAGCTTGATCTCTCCTTCGGCGGCTGCCGCGGCGAACTCCAAGGGCCAGAACAGAGGAACCGTGTTTTCCGTCTTGGCGGGA
>CAYUBZ010000164.1:2396-5716 GCA_964443205.1 uncultured Hyphomicrobium sp.
CGCCGCCGGCGCCGATCTCGCCATCACCTATCTCAACGCCAAGGCGGAGCCGCACGTGCGCCCGCTGGCGGCCGATCTCGGCAGCAAGATCGTGCTTCCTTGCGATGTGACCGTTCCCGGCCAGCTCGAGGCCGTTTACGAGCAGATCGCCCGGGATTGGGGCCGCTTGGACTTTCTGCTTCACGCCATCGCCTACGCCAAGAAGGAGGATCTGCACGGGCGCATCGTCGACTGCTCGGCGGAGGGCTTCGCCTTTGCCATGCAGGTATCGGTGCACTCGTTCCTGCGCATGGCGAAGCTCGCCGAGCCGTTGATGAGCGGCGGCGGCGCGCTGCTCACCATGAGCTACTACGGCGCCGACAAGGCGGTTCCCCATTACAACATCATGGGGCCGGTGAAGGCGGCGCTGGAGGCCGCCGTCCGCTACATGGCGGTGGAGCTCGGGGAAAAGCAGATCCGCGTCAACGCGCTGTCGCCCGGCCCTGTCGCCACGCGTGCCGCATCGGGCATTGCCGACTTCGACGAGCTGCTCGAGCGGGCTGCCAAGACGGCGCCGGAGCACCGCCTCGTCACGCTGGAGGACGTCGGGGCGCTGGCGGCCTTTCTGGTGAGTGACGCGGCCAAGGCCATCACCGGCAATATCGCCTACGTCGACGCCGGTTATCACGTCACCGGGTGAGTGGGGCGCCTTTAGAAGCGGTAGCCGTAGCGCACGCCGATCCGGTCCATCCCCTCGTTGGGGCTCGCCGTGTACGCATTCGACATGTGCTCGAAGTAGGCCGACAGGCTGTTGTGGCGATCGAAGCGGTAGCCGAGCTCGACGGGGATGTGGAACAGCACCCGCGAGCCGAGCGCCTTCTCGTCCCACTTGTCGATCTTCAGTTGCCCGTCGTGCACCGTGCCGCCCACCCCGAGCCCGAGAAAGACGCCGCAGCTCGTCTCCAGCTGCCAGCGCGCGTCGAGATAGACGTTGCTGGTGGCGCCCTGCGTGCTGATGGAGGCCCCGATTGCGGGCTGGATCGTACCGCCGAGAAAAGCGATCGAGGGGGAGAGGATGGCCTCCACGTTGATATCGGCGCCGTCGGGCTCGACTTGAAAGCCGCTCCATAGGTCGGGAACGTCGTGGGCGAGAACGCCGATCTTCAGCTCTTCGACGAGACCGCCGGCAAACGCCGGCGTGCAGGGGTCCAGCAGCACGAGCGCTGCCATCAACACGACGAGTAAGAGCCGGATGCGCATGGGGTACGGGAGTGAACGCCTCGTTGCCGGCATCACGCGTAGCGCGAATTTGCGGCCCCGGTAAGGGATTGCGACGACCGGCCAAACCCCCGCTCACCGAATGGCACTCCCGTGTGGCGCGCCGGCTACATCTTCGCCAGATATGCGGCGAGCTGATCGAAGGTGCCGGTGAAGCCCTGCTGCATCGAGCCGAACATGCCGCGGTACGTCTTGCGCTCCTCCTCCGTGGCGTTGAGCGGGCGGCCGCGCACCGTCATTGTCGTCTTGCCGCGGTCCTCATGCAGCGTCAGCGTGTTGAGAACCTCGAGCGGAAACGTTGGGCCAATCGTGGGGAAGGGCGCGCGCGTGATGCCGCCCTCGGGGTCCGAGAACGAGCTGACGTAGACCATCCGCTCCGGAGGCACGATCTCGCGGTAGACGAAACGGCCCCACATGTCGTGGCCGGGCTGGTAGGCCATGGCGTAGTGGAACATGCCGCCGGGGCGGACGTCGAGCTTCACAACGCGGATGGTGCAGCCCTTGGGGCCCCACCATTGGGCGAGATGCTCGGCTTCCGTCCACACCTTCCACACGAGCGCGCGTGGTGCTTCGAACGTGCGTGCGATCACGAAGTCGTCGGGCGAAGCCTCCGTTTTCGCTTCTGCCAGCTCGTCGACGTAGTCGGCGAGACGCGCCAGCGTCTCCACCTGTCCCTTGTCGGCGCCGTGCTCGCGGATGACGCGGTCGCGTTCCTCGGCAGAGGGGAAGATGCCGTGCATGGTGAGCTTGGTCTTGCCGCCGATATCCTCGAACGTGACGACGGTTTTGAACTGAATGTGTTCAAAGTCATCCTCGCCGCCGTGCCGAAAGGCAATGCGCTCGGGCGGCACGATCTCGTCGAACGTCACGCGATTGGGATAGTCGCGTCCGTCGGGCCCATGCATGGCGAAGCGCCAGACGCCGCCGGGGCGGAAATCGAAGCTGTGCGTCGTCAGCGAGAAGCCATTCGGGCCGAACCAATGCGCCAGATGGCGCGGCTCGGTCCACGCGGCGAACACCAGTGCGCGCGGGGCATCGAAGATGCGCGTGCCGGCGATGACCTTGGGATCGCTCGTCAGATCGAGGCTGAATTTTTCGGCCACGTCGTTACTCCTTGGCTTGCAGTGGATCGAGTGGGTGAAAGACATGCTCATCGCGGCGTCCTCCGCCGCTTGACAGCCACGCGCTTCTTTTTGTTTTTCTCCTTCGCCTGCAGGCGCTTGAGGTAGGCGTCGAGCCGGTCGAAGCGCTCTTCCCAGAGTTGGCGATAGCGGTCGAGCCAACTGTCGACCTCCTTGAAGGCCTCGGGCTCGATGCGGGCGGGGCGCCACTGTGCCTCCCGCCCGCGCGTGATGAGACCGGCGTTCTCCAGCACCTTGAGGTGTTTGGAGACGGCCGGCAGGCTCATCGCGAAGGGCTGGGCCAGTTCCGACACCGACGTCTCGCCGAGCGCGAGGCGGGCGAGGATGGCGCGCCGCGTGGGGTCGGCAAGCGCTGCGAACTTGGTCGAGAGCGGATCGAGCGGCATCTGTTATTATAGCCTTTGGTTAAATAACCGAAAGGTTAAATACAGCGCGCACGAGTGCGTGTCAAGGCCCAGCGTAGCTTGAGCCTCTCAGACCGAGGGCTTGGCTTCCCTGAAGTCGCCGCTCGCCTCGCCCATGAGCTTGTCATCGAAAATGGGTAGCTTGCGCGGCGCGGCGCCGGGCTTGAGATCGAGCTTGTCCATCTCCACCCAGAAGGTGTTGGGCGTGATCGTCGTCTGCACGTAATAGACGCGCGAATTGGGATCGATCATCGAGCGGTACCAGGTGGGGTACGTTCCCGAGACGCCGGAGTAGGGGCTGCCGAACGGCACCGAGACGTTGTTGATGAGGCTCATCATGTTGGCAGCCGCCTGTGTGGGCTCGCTCGTCTCGGGAAGGAATTTGAGCGTGTAGGCGGCGCGCACGAAGCGGTCCTCGGCCTGGATGCCGCCGGGCAGCTCCGTGATCGCCCCGCCGAAGGCCTTGTAGCGCAGCATGTTGGCGATCTGCTTGTCGTAGGCCGGCTCATTGGTCATC
>CAYUBZ010000165.1:0-5714 GCA_964443205.1 uncultured Hyphomicrobium sp.
GCAACTTCACCATGCGCACGCGCTGGCAGGCGCACCGCTACGTGCTGCGCCAGTCCATGGAGTTCTTCCACAACGACTACGCCGGCCGCGTGGCCGCCAAGGTGATGCAGACCTCGATCGCCGTGCGCGAGGTCGTCATGAAGGTCGCCGAGGTGCTGCTTTACGTGGCGATCTACTTCACCGGCGCGGTCATTCTCTTTGCCTCGAGCGATCTGCGCCTGTCCGCACCGCTCATTTTGTGGCTCGCGGGCTACTTGGGCGCGATGTACTACTTCGTGCCGCGCTTGGCGCGCATCTCGCACGAGCAGGCGGACGCCCGCTCCATCATGACCGGGCGCATCGTCGACACCTACACCAACATCTCGACGGTAAAGATGTTCGCGCACGCCGAGCGCGAGGACGCCTATGCCCAGGACAGCATGGGTCTGTTCCTCGACACCGTGCACCGGCAGTTGCGGCTGGTCACTCTGTTGACGGTTGCTTTGAACATCCTCAATGCGCTGCTGCTCTTCTCGGTGGCGGCGACGGCGCTCTGGCTTTGGTCGATCGCCGCGGTGTCGACGGGCGCCATCGCCTTCTCCGTGGGGCTGGTGCTGCGCCTGCAGGGCATGTCGCACTGGATCATGTGGGAGGTCGCGGGCCTCTTCGAGAACGTCGGCGTGGTGCAGGACGGCCTGGAGACGATCGCGCGCGAGCGCACCGTCATCGACGCCCCGGACGCCAAGCCGCTCGTCGTGTCGAAGGGAGAGATCCGCTTCGAGCACATCTGCTTCAACTACGGCCGCGACCCGGAGACGGGCCGCGGCAGCGTCGTCGAGGACCTGTCGCTCGACATCGCGCCGGGCGAGAAGGTCGGGCTCGTCGGCCGCTCGGGCGCCGGCAAGTCGACGCTGGTCAGCCTGTTGCTGCGCTTCTACGACCTCGACGGCGGCCGCATCCTCATCGACGGCCAGGACATCGCGCACGTGACCCAGGACAGCCTGCGCGCCCTGATCGGCATGGTCACGCAGGACACCTCGCTGCTGCACCGCTCGGTGATCGACAACATCCTCTATGGGCGCCCGCATGCCGGCGCGGAGGAGGCGGTCGCGGCGGCGCGGAAGGCCGCGGCCCACGACTTCATCGAGGACCTGGAGGACTTCAAAGGCCGCAAAGGCTATGACGCGCACGTGGGTGAGCGCGGCGTCAAGCTGTCGGGCGGCCAGCGCCAGCGGATCGCCATCGCCCGCGTGCTTCTGAAGGACGCCCCCATCCTCATCCTCGACGAGGCGACGAGCGCGCTCGACTCAGAGGTCGAGGCCGCGATCCAGGAGCAGCTCGTCAACCTGATGAGCGGCAAGACGGTGATTGCCATCGCCCATCGCCTGTCGACCATCGCCGCCATGGACCGCCTGGTGATCATGGACGAGGGCCGCATCATCGAGCAGGGCAGCCACGTCGAGCTTCTGCGCCGCGGCGGCCTCTATGCCGAGCTGTGGTCGCGCCAGTCGGGCGGCTTCCTTGCACAGGACGCCGCCGAGTAAGGGCGCGGGCCGGCGGCAAGCGGCCGCGTTCTGCGGCGCGTGACCACCCTTGATCGCTTGAGATCGGCCATGAGCGCCGCGAGGGAAGCACAGCCGCCGCGGATGTTTTTGGCGTTGCGCGTTGAATGCCATGCGCCAAATTGCCTCCGCATCTGTGACAGTCGAGGGTTGAGGGACGCTTAGAACAATGCCAAAAAACCACATGGCAAATCGCCTGGATCTATAGGCCAATCGCGTTGACGACCTCTCGGCTCGGGGAAAAGTGGCCTCGAGCTATGGGTGATGGCCGGTCATTGCGATCCGGCCAGCAGACTTCAGTGCGGCGCAACTTCTGGCATGCGAGCTCAAGCGGAGGCACCCGTGGCAATTGACGCCGAAGAACCGGCCCGCAGGGACTTTCTCATCCTTGCGGCCAACGCCTTCGTCGCCGTCGGCGGCGCGGTGACGCTCTGGCCGTTCATCGATCAGATGAATCCCGATGCCGGCACCCAGGCTTTGTCCTCGATCGAGGTCGATATCGCGCCGATAAAGGTGGGCCAGGCGATCACCGTCCTATGGCGCGGCAAGCCGGTCTTCATCCGCCATCGCACGCCCGAGGAGATCGAGGAGGCCAAGGCGGTCGACGTGACGAAGCTGCGCGACGAGTATGCGCGCAACGAGGCCCTCCCCAGCTCGGATCTCGCCACCGACTTAAACCGCACCAAAGCGGGCCACGAGAACTGGATCATCATGGTGGGGATTTGCACCCACCTGGGCTGCATCCCCAAGGGCCAGTCGCTCGGCGACAAGAAGGGCGACTACGACGGGTGGTTCTGCCCCTGCCACGGCTCGCACTACGACACCGCGGGGCGCATCCGCAAGGGACCGGCGCCGCGCAATCTCGAGGTCCCCGTCTACGAGTTCATCTCAGATACCAAGGTCAAGATCGGCTGAGGAGCGCGAGCCACATGGCTCTTCACGAATCGAGCTACGAACCCAAGTCGGGTTTTTCAAAGTGGATGGATGAGCGCCTGCCGATCGGGCGCCTGATGCATACCCAGTTCATCGATTTCCCCACCCCGCGCAATCTGAACTATCTGTGGACGTTCGGCGGGATCCTGACCTTCTTCCTCATGGCGCAGATCGTGACGGGCGTGGTGCTCGCCATGCATTATCAGCCGAGCGCGGCGGACGCCTTCGACTCCATCGAGGCCATCCGCCGCGACGTCAACTACGGCTGGCTCATGCGCAACCTGCACGCGGTCGGCGCCTCGATGTTCTTCCTCGCCGCCTACATCCACATCTTCCGCGGGCTCTACTACGGCTCCTACAAGGCCCCGCGCGAGGTGCTGTGGATCATCGGCGTCTTGATCTTCGTCGTGATGATGGCGACCGCCTTCATGGGCTACTCGCTGCCCTGGGGGCAGATGAGCTTCTGGGCCGTGACGGTCATCACCAACCTCTTCTCCTCGCTCGACAGCATCGTCAATGGGCTCGGCACGACCATCGTGCAGTGGTTGTGGGGCGGCTACTCGGTGTCGGGCGCCACCCTCAACCGCTTCTACAGCCTGCATTATCTGCTGCCCTTCGTGATCGCTGGACTCGTCGGTCTGCACTTGTGGGCGCTGCACCTCGTCGGCCAGAACAGCCCCACCGGTCTCGACGTCAAGACCAAGTCGGACGCGGTGCCGATGCACCCTTATGCGACGTCGAAGGATGCGGTCGGCATGTTCGCCTTCCTCATCCTCTTCGCCTGGTTCACCTTCTTCCTTCCCGACTACCTCGGCCACGCCGACAACTACGTTCCGGCAAACCCGCTGGTGACGCCGCCGCACATCGTGCCGGAATGGTATTTCCTGCCCTACTACGCCATCCTGCGCGCGATCCCATCGAAGCTTTTCGGCGTCATCGCCATGTTCTCCTCCATCGGCATTCTGCTGTTCGTGCCGTGGCTGGACCGGAGCCGCGTGCGCTCGGCCAAGTACCGTCCGATCTACAAGTGGTTCTTCTGGCTGTTCGCGTTCACCTGCGTGGCGCTCGGCTTTCTCGGCTCCAAGCCGCCCGAGGGCGCCTACGTGCTCTGGGCGCGCGTCTTCACGGCCTACTACTTCGCGCACTTCCTCATCGTAATGCCGCTCCTGGGCTGGCTCGAGACTCCGAGAAAGCTGCCGGGATCCATCACGGAGGCGGTGCTGGGACGCGACGAGGCTGGGCGCGCGCCAGCCGCGGCGACAAAGGTCTAGGGGGACTTCCAATGATAAGACCGGAGCCGGCATGCCGCTTGGCGGCGGTGGTTCTCCTAGCCTTCCTGTCGATGCCGCTGGTCGGATCGTCGCTCGCGGGCGCCGAGGAGATGAGCGCTGAGCACGCGATCGAGGCCCAGCCTTGGTCCTTTGGCGGCTTGCGCGGTCAGTATGACCAAGCGCAGCTGCAGCGGGGCTTCCAGGTCTTCCAGCAGGTGTGCACGGCCTGCCATGGCTTGAAGCGCGTGCGGTTCCGCAATCTGGCCGAGCCCGGCGGCCCCGACTTCCCGGAGGCAGCCGTCAAGGCGCTGGCCGTCGCCTGGCCCTACCAGATTTCCGGCGAGCTCGACGACGAGGGCAATCCCATCGACCGCCTGCCGGGTCTCGCCGATCCCATCATCGGCCCTTACAAGAACGACAAGCAGGCCCGCTCGGCGCAAAACGGCGCGCTGCCGCCCGACCTCTCGCTCATCGTCAGGGCGCGAAATACCGAGAACCACGCGCCCTGGTACATCCATTCGCTTGACATGGTGAGGGACGTTGTCACCGCGCGCCAGGATGGTGGCGCCGACTACGTTTACGCGCTGCTCACGGGCTACAAGGACCAACCGCCCGCCTACAAGCGCAATGCGAAGGGGCGTCTGGTCGAGGTCCCCGAGAGCGGGGCAGGCGACGAGGCCGGGGTCGAGCGCTGTGCCACGGTGACCCCGGGCGAGGAGGGCAAGCCCGACGTCTGCAACGTCCTGCAGGACGGCATGAACTATAACGTCGCCTTCCCCGGTCACCAGGTCGCCATGCCGCCGCCGTTGTCGAAGGACAACGTCATCGAGTACCAGCCCGACGCCGGCGCACCGAGCTCGTTTGAGCAGAACGCGCGCGACGTCACGGCCTTCCTCGCCTGGGCGGCCGATCCGAACCTCGATGCGCGCAAGCGGCTCGGTTGGCAGGTGCTGTTCTATCTCGCCATCACGACGCTGCTGCTCTACCTGGTCAAGAAGCGCATCTGGGGCCGGCTGAAGCACTAGGTTTTGCTTTTCGCGCGTGCGCTCCCATGCGATATCGGCCACGGTTTTCGACGTTAGGGCACGACGCGCGCACGGGAGCGTCCGAGGGAGGCAGCGGTGGTAAAGTCCGTTCTGGGGATCGTCGGCGGCAGCGGCTTTTATAACCTGCCCGGCATCGAGAACCCGCGCTGGGAGAAGGTCGCAAGCCCCTGGGGCGAGCCGTCCGACGAGATCCTGTTCGCCGAGATCGACGGGCTTCCCTTCCGCTTCCTCCCCCGCCACGGCCGCAATCACCGCATCTCGCCCACGCATATCAATTATCGCGCCAACATCGACGCCCTGAAGCGCTCTGGCGTCACCGACCTCGTCTCCGTTTCGGCTTGCGGCTCGCTGAAGGACCAGTACGCGCCGGGGCACTTCGTGCTCCCCGACCAGTTCATCGACCGCACGTTCGCGCGCGAGAAGAGCTTCTTCGGCGAGGGCTGCGTCGCGCATGTGTCGATGGCGCATCCGGTGAGCCCCCTGCTCGTCGCGGCCATCGAGAAGGCGGCGAAGGGCGAGAAAATCGACACCACGGCGGGCGGCACCTACCTGGTCATGGAGGGCCCGCAGTTTTCCACACGTGCAGAATCCTTCCTCTATCGCCAATGGGGCTGCGACGTGATCGGCATGACCAACATGCCCGAAGCTAAGCTCGCCCGCGAGGCGGAGATCTGCTACGCCACCGTCGCCATGGTGACCGACTACGACTGCTGGCACGACGAGCACGCCCACGTCGACGTCGCCTCGGTCATCGCCGTGATGAAGGACAACACGGGGAAGGCGCACCGCCTTGTGCACCGGCTCGCAGCCGAGTTCCCGCGCGAGCACCCGGACTGCCCGATCGGCTCGGATAAAGCACTCGACGTGGCGATCATCACCCCGCCCGAGGGGCGCGATGCCGCCCTCATGCAGAAGCTCGATGC
>CAYUBZ010000166.1:0-5713 GCA_964443205.1 uncultured Hyphomicrobium sp.
ACGCCGGAGCGGACCAACCGCAACTTCCCGCTGATCCTCACCACGGGCCGCATCCTCAGCCAGTACAACGTCGGCGCCCAGACCCGGCGCACCGAGAACGTCGTCTGGTACAAGGAGGACATCCTCGAGATGCACCCCTCGGACGCGGAGGTGCGCGGCATCAAGGACGGCTCGCTGGCCTCGCTCACGAGCCGCGTCGGCGGCACGACGATGCGCGTGACCATCACGGAGCGGGTGCCTCCGGGTGTCGTCTACTCGACGTTCCACTTCCCCGAGAGCGGCGCCAACGTGATCACGACCGAGAACTCCGATTGGGCGACGAACTGCCCCGAGTACAAGGTCACCGCCGTTCAGGTCATGCCGTCCAATCAACCGGCCGAATGGCAGACGGAGTGGGAGGAGCGTGACCGCGAGAACAAGCGCATCGCCGAAAAGACGCTCGTCGCTGCCGAGTAAGGGGCCCATCGGACACGAACGCCCCATGACCGCACCATGACCGCCATGGCAAAGAAGGCCGATCTCGTCGCAGCGCCGCAGCCGGCGGCGCTGTGCTCGCAACCCGTCGAAGGGGTGGGGCTCGATGCCGATGGCCGGCAAGCGGCGGTCACCTGGCAGCTGCCCGAGGAGGTCCCGGTCGCCCTCCAGATCAACTCGACGCCCTATACGGTGATGATGGCGACGCCGGCCAACCTCGCCGACTTCGGCGTCGGTTTCGTGCTCGCCGAGGGCATCGTGAAGAAGCGCTCAGACATCCGCGGCGTGCTGGCGATGCCGGTCGCCAACGGGCTCACCGTCGACATCGCCGTCGACGACAGCGCGCTCGAGGGGGCAGCCCTGCCGCGCCGGTCGATCGAGGGTCGTTCTGGATGCGGGCTGTGCGGGGTCGAGAACATTGCCGACGTGGTCCGCGTAACGGACCCCGTACCCCAGAGCGTGCGGCCCGACCCGGCCGCGATCCTCAAGGCGGCCGCCGAGCTCCCCTCGCGCCAGCCCATGAACCGGCTCAATCATACGGTCCACGGCGCGGCGTGGGTGTCGCTCGACGGCAAGGTTCTGCTCGTGCGCGAGGACGTCGGCCGCCACAACGCGCTGGATAAGCTCATCGGCGCGCTGTGCGAGGCCCAAACCGATCTGGCGTCGGGCTTCGTGCTGATGACCAGCCGCTGCAGCTTCGAACTGGTGCAGAAGACGGCAACCGTCGGCATCGGCGCGCTCGTCACCGTTTCGGCCCCGACTTTGCTTGCCCTCGAGATCGCCCGCAAGGCCCGCATGTTTCTCGCCTCTCTCGGCGACCGCGGCGTCGTCGTCTTCAACAGCTAACCGCGCATACGTCAAATCGGGAAAGCATCGCCGCATGGAAAACCGTGACATGATCCGCATGGCCAATCAGATCGCGGCCTTCTTCGAGGCCTATCCGCGCGGCCAGGCGCTTGATGGAATCGCAAATCACATCAAGAAGTTCTGGGACCCGAGGATGCGCAAGCAGATCATCGAGTACGTCGAAGGGGGCGGGGAAGGCCTGTCCCCGCTCGTTATCACCGCGCTGACGCCCAAGGCCACGGTCAAGGCCAAGGCCTGATCCGAAAGCTTTGATTATCCAACTGGGCGACGCTCCCCGCTGGCGCGCTTGCCGCGCGGGTCGGCCGGGCATAGATTTATTGCTTGCGATCGGCCGCAAACGCCGCCCCTGCAGTTCGCCGCCGGCAACGACTCCATTTCCACGCGGCGGCGCAGCCAGCCACACGGCATGAGCGGCCCATACTGAATGGCAGGAGGATCGCCATGGGAATCGCATTGACGCTACAGCAGTACCTCGACGACAAGCACATCGACTATGACGTGCTGACGCACAAGCGCACGCACTGCTCGCAAGACACCGCGCACGCGAGCCACGTGCCAGGCGAGCGCATCGCCAAGGCCGTGGTGCTGACCCGCGAAGGCGGCTTCGTGGTCGCCGTCGTGCCGGCTTGCGCAAAAGTGCACCTGGAGGTCATCGAAAGGATGCTGCACTGCCCGGTCAGCATCGCGAGCGAGGACGAGATCGCGGAGCTCTTCCCCGATTGCGATTCAGGAGCCGTGCCGCCGATCCCGGAGGCCTATGCGGTGGACGCCTTCGTCGACGAGAGCCTCGATCAGCAGCCGGACATCTACTTGGAGGGCGGCGATCACCGCAGCCTCATCCACATATCGGGTGCGGAGTTCCGGGCGCTCATGAAGGACGTGCGGCACGCCGCCATCGCAATGAGCCACTGAGCACGTGCGCCGCGCGGGAGCGGTCAGAGGCTCGCCGTCTTGTCGAGATGCGCGATGATGAGCGGATATACGTCCGTCGCTGCGGTCTTGCCGAAGATACAGTCGATGTGGCCGTAGCCCGGTATGACGTGGCGCTCATACAGCTGACGGCCGTTCGCCTGCGCCAGCCGCGCCAATGTACGCTGCGTGCTCTCGGGCAGGAAGCAGGCGTTCTTGGCGCCGTGGATGAAGGTGATGGGCAGCGCCAGGCGGTCCAGGTGCGGCAGGTAGACGTCGTGGCCTTGGTGGTCGAGCACGCGGCCGCGGCGCGCGAACAGCGCCAGCTGCTTGAAGGCGTCGATGTTGGCCTCACCGAACATCTCGGCGAGCCCTGACGTGACGGTCGCTTCGTTAAGCTGATCGAGCTGATAGAGCCGCCCGTAGAGCGCAGTGATACGGTTGCTGGTGGCCTCGCGGGTGCGTTCGGAACGCGGCACCGGAACGATGAACTGCAGCGCCTTGTCGAGCACGCGCTCGACGAACCCGTCGGCGGTGGTCGCCCGCGCATCGACCACATCGATGCCCATCAGATCGAATAGGGACGGCGCCCGCAGATAGGCCAACAACCGTTGCGGGAACCACGGCACCACGTAGTCGGTGGCGATCTGCGAGATGACGGCGGAGCGCACGCCCTCCAAGCCCGCCAGCATCGCCATGGAGAACGTCGTCGCCCCGAAGCAGTGCGCGAGCACCTGCACGGTCGGCGACCCGCTGACGGCACGCACCTTGGCAATTGCTGCGGGATAGTCCTTGGTGGCGACGTCGTCGGCCGTCCAAAGCTCGCGGGCATATGCGAGATCGACGCTGGCGCGGTAGTCGAGCAGCCAGCAGTCGTATCCGTCCGCGACGAGGGCCTCCAGAAGGTTGGTCTCGATCGTATCGATGGAGAAGATGAGGCTCGACACCCCAAGCCCGTGCGAAAGAACGACAGGCCCCTTGTTGCCGCCGCGGTAGCGCGTGAGCTTGAGGATCTTGCCGTCGCTGGTCTTGGCCAGATGGATTTCGGGCTCGGGCACGCGCAGGGTGCGCTTCTTGCGCGGGGTCATGACGTCGTAGCGGCCCGTGCGCGCCAGCACCCCGCCGTAGGTATCGAACAGCTCGGCGGAGAAGAACCGCCCGAACTTGGCGACGGCGCGCAGACGGTCGGCGGCGTCCTGCCCGCCGGTTCCTTTAAGTGTTTGCATTTGCACGTAAAAATCAGACGGCGCGATTTCCAGCATACCGCGCGCGACGTGGCCGAGCTGCCCTTGCGCGCCCTTGGCGATGTCCACATAGAGCCGGGTGGTATCGCGCCACAGGTCGAGCCCGGCGTCCGACCGCACCAGCTTGTGGCCCTCGAAGTAGTACTCCGAGCCGTCGCGCGCGCCGAGCGAGAAGCGATAGTCGAAGCGCTTGGTCTCGACCGCCTCCTCGTCGACCCGCATCAGATTGAACACGCCGTCGAAGATCTCCAGAGGATCGGGCGACAGTCCCGGGCAGTCGACGGAGCCGATGATGCGGCCGGCATGCCCCGTCTCGCTGACAAAGCGGTCCACGTCATCGATCAGCACCGTGACGGTGAAGCTCAGCGGTGTGCCCGCCTCCTTGCCGCTGCGCGCAGCCGTCTCATGCGGCATGCCCACGGCGGGGGAGATGTAGCCCGCCATGCGCTCGGTGAACTCGACGCCGGCCGGCTCGAGCTTTCCACGGCCACCGGGTGCTGCAACGAGTAGCGGCGCATCCACTTTCGCCGCGTCGGAGAAAGCCCATTCGCGGTCGCGTGCGAGGTGGATCATGGCGCGCTCGGCAAGCGCTGTGATGGTGAGCAGCGGGTTGACGCCGAGCGGGCGCGGAATGACGGATCCGTCGCACACGTAGAGCCCGGTGTGCACAGTGCCGGGGTCGGTGTCGGGATGGGCGTCGAACACCTGGCACTTGTGGTTCACCACCCCGCGCGTGCGATCCTGCCCCATGACGCAGCCGCCAAGCGGGTGCACGGTGATGAGGTTGTTGCCCAGATGCGTATCGGTGAGCGGGTTGGGAATGAACGTGCCGCCCGTTGCCCTCGTCGCCCTTCTCAAGTTGTTCATGGCGGCCTTGAAGATCGGCTGCTCGGCGACGCCGTCCCACGCCACCTTCAACTTGCCGTCCTCCAGAGCGATCAATCCCCTGCCGTCGTCATGGCTCATGACCAGATAGGTCTGCGTGCGATTGACTGCGCCCCTGTAGGCCCCGAACAGCAGGCTCTGGCGCTCGCGCGCCCGCTCCTCGAGAGCGTCGAGAATGCCGCGATCCATGTCCTCCCCGAACCGCGCCGCGCCGGCCGCCATGAGAGCGGGCAGCACGGGCGCCAGACCCGACGGGATCGATCCCTCCTCGATCACCATGCCGTCCTCGAGACGGCCCGTGTTGCGCAGATCGATGAGGCCGGTGATGCATGGACCGACGGGATCGGTGTCGGTGATCGGCGGATCCCCCACGCCGATGCCGTTGACCGGAACATTGTTGTTGTAGGCGAAGGCCAGGACGTCGCCGTTTCCGGTGAAGCGCTCCCCCAGATGCTCCGAAACCGCCAGTCCCTGCTCGCGCGAGCGCAACAGGATCTCGGTGGACCCCAGCGTGCCGGCGGCGAGGATGACGACATCGGCGATGATCGACTGCTCGGTGGCGGCGAACCTCTCGCGCTCATGCCCCATGGACTCGAAGAACACGCGCCAGCGCCCGCGCTCGGGCCGCACGTGGGTGACGCGGATCTCAGTGAAGATCTCGGCTCCGTGCTGGAAGGCATCGGCGATGTAGGTCACCTGCACGGTGTTCTTGGAGCCGACGTTGCAGCCTGAGCAGCAGTCGCCGCATAGCGTGCAGGCCGGCTGCTCGACGCCCGCGTAGTTGACCTGGCGCTCGAACGTCACGTTGATGGGCGGGCGCACCACGTCGCGGCCCAGTGCATTGCCGCTCACCTCCAGCGCAGTCAGCTTGTGCAGCGGGGTCGCGTCGGGATAGGGCACCGGGCGCAACACCTCCTGCGCGCGCGCGAAGCCTTCCTGGCGCGTGGTGTCGGCGCCCAGCTCTTGCGGCCACACCGGGTCGTCCCAAACGCGCGGATCGGGCGGAAGCGAGACGTTGGCATTGATGAGCGAGCCGCCACCGAGGCCGCAGCCGACGAACACGTGGATGTCGCGGCCGAGGTGGAGATCGTAGAGCCCGAGCCGCGAGCCCGAGACATGGGCGCCGTCCGCGGAGACCTGAAACTGCTCCTGGGCCTCGACGAAGCGGTCGGGAAAGTCGCCGATGGCGAACTCGCGTCCGCGCTCGAGCACGGCAACGCGCTTGCCGCAGCGGGCAAGGCGCGAGGCGGCGACGCCGCCGCCGTAGCCAGAGCCGACGACCACGACGTCATAGCGCAGCTTCAAATCGGCGATGGACTTGGACAATCGCCGCA
>CAYUBZ010000167.1:0-5630 GCA_964443205.1 uncultured Hyphomicrobium sp.
TGAAGGATCCCGAGAAGCGGGCGGCCTACGACGAGCTCGGCGCCAACTGGAAGCAGGGCCAGGAGTTCCGCCCGCCTCCCAACTGGGACGCCGGCTTCGAGTTCTCGGGCGGCGGCTACTCTGGCGCCGAGGCCTCCCAGTTCAGCGATTTCTTCGAGCAGATGTTTGGCGGCATGCGCGGCGGCGGCGGAGCCGGCGGCTTTGCCGGACAGCGGGAGTTCCACGCTCAGGGGCAGGATCACCACGCCAAGGTCGTGATCGATCTGCGCGACGCCTACGCCGGCGCCAAGCGCACGATCACCTTGCGGGTGCCTGAGGTCGACGCGCAGGGCCACGTAGCCGTCAAGGACCGCACGCTCAACGTCTCGATCCCCAAGGGCGTGCGCGAGGGCCAACATATCCGCCTCGCCGGACAAGGCGCGCCGGGGATGGGCAAGGGGCCGGCCGGCGATCTCTATCTGGAGGTGCGGTTTGCGCCCGATCCCGTCTTCCGCGTCGAGGGCAAGGACGTGACCCTCGACGTGCCGGTCGCGCCCTGGGAAGCCGCACTCGGCGCATCTATCAAAGTGCCGACGCCCGAAGGCCCGGTGATGCTGAAAGTTCCGCCGGGCTCCACCAAGGGCCGCACCATGCGCCTCAAGGGCCGCGGGCTGCCCGGCAAGCCGCCGGGCGATCTGCACGCCGTGCTAAAGATCGAATTGCCGCCGGCGGATACCGACAAGGCCAAGGAGCTCTATCGGCAAATGGAGCGCGAGATGCCGTTCAATCCGCGCGCCGGACTTGGCGTCTAAGAGACTGGGAGTGTAAGCGATGCCAGCCAACAAATCGCCAGACGTTCAGGTCCTCGAGGAGTCGGTGGAGATCACGCTGGACGAGCTCACCCGCACCTGCCGCGTGCGCGCGGAGTGGGTGAGCGAGCTGGTCGAGGAGGGCGTGCTCGAGCCGCTTTCGGGCCAGGCCACGCAGTGGCGCTTCTCGGCGACGAGCGTCGTGCGCGTCCAGAAGGCGCGGCGTCTGGAGCGCGATCTGGGCGTCAACCTGCCGGGCATTGCACTTGCGCTGCAGTTGCTCGACCGCATCGACGCGCTGGAGTCGCGCCTGCGCGCCGCTGCCGTGCCGCCCCCGCCCGACGACGCCGAATAGACTGCCTCAAGACTTCAGCTTCGCCAGCAGGTCCATCGGGATCGGCAGCACAATGGTCGAGGTGCGATTGCCCGCGATGTCATGCAGCGCCCCGAAGTAGCGCAGCATCATGGCGTTGGGCTGCTCGGCCAGGATCTTGCCGGCCTCGATCAGCTTCTGCGCCGCCTGCTGCTCGCCCTCGGCGTTGATGATCTTGGCGCGGCGGAAGCGCTCGGCCTCGGCCTGCTTGGCGATGGCGCGCACCATGCTCTCGTCGATGTCGACGTGCTTGATCTCCACGTTGGCGACCTTGATGCCCCACGGGTCGGTCTGCGCATCAAGGATCGCCTGGATGTCGGCGTTGAGCTTCTCGCGCTCGGCCAGCATCTCGTCGAGCTCGTGCTTGCCCAGCACCGAGCGCAGCGTCGTCTGCGCCAGCTGGCTGGTGGCCTGCATGTAGTCCTCGATGTTGATGGTCGCGCGCGCCGGATCGACCACGCGGAAATAGAGGACGGCATTCACCTTCACCGAGACGTTGTCGCGGCTGATGACGTCCTGCGTGGGAACATCCTCGACCTTCATGCGCAGGTCGAGGCGCACCACCTGCTGAATGATGGGAATGACGAACGTCAGCCCCGGGCCGATCGTCTTGGTGTAGCGCCCGAGCGTGAACACGACGCCGCGCTCGTACTCGCGAAAGATGCGGATCGCCTGCGACACGATGTAGAGTGCGATCAGCGCAATGACGATCATGAATGCGAAGTTGATATCTACCGACATGGTTTGTCTCCTTGGGGGTCAGGCCCCTTGGTCCTGTGGCTGTGCTAGGGGCTTTGCGGACGCATCCGCTGCTACGACGAGTGTCAGCCCATCGAGGCGCAAAACCCGTACCGATTGGCCCTCGTTGAGCGGCTCCGGCGAGCGCGCCGACCAGCGCTCGCCGTGCACAAAGACGTGCCCGGCCGTCCCCGACCAGTCCATCACGCGCGCTTCGCGCCCGACGAGTCCGAGCTCGCCGCCGGCCACCGGCCGGCGCATCGCCCGCCAGACGTAGCCGAGCAGCACCGTCAGAACGAGGCCGCTCGCGATTGCGGTGCCGGCGATGACCGTCCAGGACAACTGGAACGCCGGCACATCCGTATCGATCAGGAAGGCGGCGCCCAGCACGAAGGCGACGAGGCCGCCGATGCCCAGAACGCCGAACGACGGCGTAAAGGCCTCGAGGACCATGCAAGCGACCCCGATCAGCAACAGCGCCAGGCCGGCATAGTTGAAGGGAAGCTGGTTCAGCGCATAGAGGCCGAGGACCAGGCAGACCGCGCCGGCGACACCGGGGCCGAAGGTGCCGGGCGCCGCGAAGAACTCAAAGATGATGCCGTAGATGCCGATCATCATCAGGATCAGCGCGACGTTGGGATCGGTGATGATATTGAGGAGTCCCGTGAGCGCGTCGGGCTCGACGGGCTTGACGGTCAATCCCTTGGTGACAAGCGTCTGCTCGGTCTTGCCGATTTTGACCTTGAACCCGTCGATGGCGGCCAGCAGGTTGTCGATGTCGTCGGCGATGACGTCGATCACACCGAGCCGCAAGGCCTCGTTGGCCGAGATGCTCACCGCCTTGCGCACGGCCGCCTCGGCCCATTTCACGTTGCGCCCGCGCAATTCCGCCAGGCTGCGGATGAAGGCCACCGCGTCGTTCACCGCCTTGGCCTTGTGGGCGTCGGCCGGCATCTCGTCGGCGTCCTTCCTGCCTTTCTTCTCTTCCGATTCGCCGCCGGGCAGCCCCGGCACGCCAAGCGAGATGGGCGTGGCCGCGCCCACGTTGGTGCCCGGCGCCATCGCCGCGATGTTGGTCGCATAGAGGATGTAGGTGCCGGCGCTCGCGGCCCGCGCCCCCGACGGCGCCACATAGCCCACGACCGGCACCCGCGAGGCGATGATGGCCGCGATCATCTCGCGCATGCTGGTCACCAGACCGCCCGGCGTGTTCATGCGCAGGATGATCAGCTCGTTGGCGCCGTCCTGCTGCGCCTCATGGATGGCGCTGGCGACGTGGCGCACGCTGGCCGGTCCGATGGCGCCGTCGACGTCGACGAGCAGCGCCACGCCGCGCGACGGCGGCACGGCAGCGTCCTCCCCAAACGCGTTTGCCGCGGCCATGAGCCCGGCGGCTGCGATCAACGACAGGCACGCGGCTTGAAAGCGCCGGGACAAAGGGCGACCCTGCTGCGCGTGGCGCGCCCGGAAGCCTGAACGCCAGCCGTTCCAATCCCGTGCCATCCCACACCTTAGCCCGTTGAACTCCGTCGTCGAGGCGGCAGCCTCCCTATGCCGGGTCGGAGTACCTTAAGAATCGGGTAACCATAAGGGCTCGAACCTCGATCCTCATCAACCGAGCCGGCGCCCCTTGTCCAAAGCCCCACCCGACACTCTTGAGCTCCCGCTCGGCGCCGATCTCGATCGGGCCGTGGCGGGGTGGCTCTCGCATCTGCGCCACGAGCGCGGGGCTGCGGCCAAGACGCTGGAAGCCTACGAGCGCGACGTGCGCCAGTTCCTCGGCTTTCTGGGGCGGCATCTGGGCCATCAGCCCTGTCTTGCCGATCTTGACCGCCTCGAGCCCAAGACGCTGCGCTCCTTCCTGGCCGCGCGCCGGCGGTCGGGCGCGGCGAGCCGCTCGCTTGCCCGCGCGCTATCCGCCCTGCGCCAGCTCTTCCGCTGGCTGGAGGCGCAGCACCTGGTCGACAACCGCGCCGTGCTGCGGCTCGCCAGTCCCAAGGTCCCGCATTCGGTGCCCAAGCCCCTGACCGTGGAGAAGGCGGCGGGCGTCGTTGCGATCGGGCCGGCGGCCGATCTCGATTGGACGCTGGCGCGCGACGCAGCCGTGCTGCTCTTGCTTTACGGGTCGGGCCTGCGCATCGCCGAGGCTTTGGGCATCAAGACGAAGGATGCGCCCGCGGGCGATCGCGATGTGCTGCGCATCAAGGGCAAGGGCGGCAAAGAGCGGCTGGTTCCGGTGCTGCCCGTGGTGCGCGCCGCCGTCGAACGCTACCTGTCGCTCTGCCCCTATCCGCTGGCACCCGAGGAGGCGCTGTTTCGCGGCGCCAAGGGCGGGCCCCTGTCGCCGCGCATCATCCAGCTTGCCATGGAGCGGCTGCGTTCAGCCCTCGGGTTGCCCCAAACAGCGACCCCGCATGCGCTGCGCCATTCCTTCGCGACCCACCTGTTGTCGGCGGGCGCGGACCTGCGCCAGATCCAGGAGCTCTTGGGCCACGCCTCCCTATCGACGACCCAGGTCTACACGGAAGTGGACCGCGACAGGCTGCTTGCCGTTTATGACGCAGCCCACCCGCGCTCCTGAAACCCTGCGAATTCAATACCTTAATAATTCAGATAAACCTTGACGTAATTTTGCCCCTTTCTTTGCCCGTACCCCCATGGTGAAGCGGCCCCCCCGCCAGTCTGCAGTGAGGTTCAAGGGTCCCATGGGTTTCCACTCGGCGTTTCGTGTTGCTGCGACCACTGCCTCGCTTGCCGCGATGCTTGGGGGCTTTGGTGCGCATGCCGCCGAGACGGCGCAGAACAAGTGCCGGGGCGTCGACATGCTGGCCGAGACCCAGGCGCGCGACCCCGCACTCTACCGCCAGATCATGGCGCAGGCGGAGGCGACCAAGAACGCCGGAACCGTGCTTTGGAAGATCGAGCGCGCCGGCCGGCCGGCCTCCTATCTCTTCGGCACTGTGCATCTGACGGACGAGCGCGTCACGCGCCTTTCTCCCGCCGTCCAGTTCGCTCTGTCCGAGTCGAAGACGATCGCGCTGGAGGTCTCCGATCTTTCCGAGAAGGCCACTAGCTCCGTCATCTCCAAATCGGCACCTTTGCTGATCTACACCGACGGGCGGCGCCTCGACGGGCTGCTCTCCGACAGCGAGTACGAGGCCGTCAAGAACGTCATTGCCCGCTCGGGCATGCCGGCCGACCTCGCGGCGCTGTTCAAGCCCTGGATCGTCACCATGATCCTTTCGGTCTCCGACTGCGAACGCGAGAAGGTGCAGCGCGGCGACCCCGTCCTCGACATGAAGATCGCCGAGATCGGCAAGGCGCGTGGCATGCAGGTCGTCGGCCTGGAGACGATCCCTGAGCAGCTCGAAGCGCTGGCCAGCGTGCCTGAGTCCCAACAGCTCAACATGCTGCGCGCTAGCCTGAAATTCGCCAACCGCACCAACGATCTCATGGAGACGCTGGTGCAGCTCTACCTCGACCGCAAGATCGCTGCCGCCATGCCCTTCCAGATCGCGATCGCGCGCCAGGTGGGCGTCAACGACGAAGCCTACGCCGGCTTCCAGCAGAAGCTCCTCGTCGAGCGCAATGCCAAGATGCGCGCCGCCGCCGAGCCGCTGCTCGAGCAGGGCGGCGTCTTCATCGCGATCGGCGCGTTGCACTTGTCGGGCGACAAGGGCCTCGTCGCGCTGCTGCAGGAGTCGGGCTACACGCTCACCCCGATCGAGTAG
>CAYUBZ010000168.1:0-1678 GCA_964443205.1 uncultured Hyphomicrobium sp.
TGCCGCCCGCCAGCTTGCCGACGACCTCCATCTTCTGGCTTTGCGCGAACTTGGCCTCGAGCGCCTTCTGCTCGGTGGCGTCGACGACGTAGAGGATCGCCGCCTCGCGCGCGACGCCCGCCGCCGCGAAGGGGCTCATGTAGACGCGGGTGACGTGATCGCGCTTGGCGCCGACCGTGATCTCGACGGGAGCGATGCTCGCCCGGCCCGAAATCGCCCGCTTCAGGCCTGCCTCGACGGCGGCGCGCTTGTCGGGCTCGGCGGTGCGGCACAGTGCTTCGACCGCCGCCACGCCGATGCCGGTGGCACCGTCGAGGACCATGCGGGAGAACGCGGAATTGGCGCTCGCAATGCGTCCGTCGGTTCCCAGGATGGCGATGCCGAACGGCGCCGACTGGAAGAAGCGCGCAAAGCGGGCCTGTGCCGCATCGCCATCGAGCTCGGCGGAGCCCTCTCCGGCGAGATTGAGAACGGCGACCGTCAGCCCCTGTCCGCTAGGCACCGCGCGCGCTAAGAGCCGCACGGGAAGAATGCGTCCGTCCTCGCACACGAGGTCCACATCGAGGCTCGCGGCCTGCGCGCTGGCGCGCCCCAACAGACCGGTGACGAGCCCGGCGCCGTCGCCGGAGGTGACGTCGGCGAGCGTCAGGTTGCTCTCGACCACCGACCGCGGCGAGCGGCCGATCCAGCGGGCCAGCGTGGCGTTGATGTGCAGAAGCGTCCCGTCGCCGGCGACCGATGCGAGCCCCACGGGCGCGGAATCGAACTGGGCGAGCTGAACCTCGACGCCGGCAAGCCGCGCCGCCTCCTGCTGCCGCTCGGCGGTGACGTCGGCGATGCGCCACAGCACGAGCCGCCCGCCCACGCCGTTCTCGCCTTCCGCGTCGAAGGGATGCACCGAGATCCGCATCGTTCTGACGACGCGGCCCCGCGGCGCACTTCCCTTCAGAGAGAACTCCTCCCACAGCGCCTCACCGCGCTCGGCCGCCCGCGTCAGGCGAAAGAGCGCGGCGCTCGCCTGCGGCTCGCCGATGAACAGCTCCTGGAGCGTAGAGAGGCGCTCAGGCTCGGTGCGACCGACGATGATCTCGAAGGCGGCATTGGCGTAGATGGTCTCCCCTTCCGCGGTGGCGATCATCACGCCGGTGTCGAGCCCATCGGTGGCCGCGGTCACGAGCTCGGCCACGGGGAGCCGCTGACCGAAGCGGACGTATCCGACAAGGTAGGCGAGCACGAAGAACAGCCCCAGCGTCGCCAGCAGCGCGATGGTGGCCAGGAGTAGGGGCTTGCTGACGCCGCTCGCGACGAGGCCGAGCACGATCGCGCTCCCGACCACGCCCGCGGCGATGGTCGATAGAATGCCGCCCAGCCCCTGCACATTGATGGCGTCAAAGGGCGTGGATTGCAGCTCTATTGCGTTGCGCTCGCGCATGCGCAGGGAAGCTAGCTGATTCTGGGAGGGCAAGGGCTGGGGCGCCGGCATGGCGGATCGAACTCTGGTACGCATTACACACACAATAGGCCGCCGGGGAACGTGGCAACCTGGCACCCGAAGGCAGAGGCGAAGAACGGCGCTTCTGCCGCAGCGAAGCCCGGGGGCTGCGCCTTAATTCCTGTCAACTGTTCGATCATTACGGTTAAAATGCTATGAACTGCGGTGTGGGCGGGTTTCTGCCGA
>CAYUBZ010000168.1:1778-5534 GCA_964443205.1 uncultured Hyphomicrobium sp.
GACGAACTCGTGCGAGGCCGATTCTCTAAGCGCCTCAATATCGGCCACGTTTTCTGTTCGCAACCACTGACGGCGGATCGATCGCCGTGACGCCGGCCGCACCCGAAGGGGTCGGCGACGCGCAAAAATTTTTACCGGGGGCCTCGATGCTGCGCCGATCGTTGCAGATCGTTTTGCTGTCGTTGGCGTGCGTGATCGCGGCGCTGGTGCTCGCCGCGCATGCCACCGATCTGGCGCAGCTGGTGGAGCCTGCCGCGCAAGACAACGTCGCGCCGCCACCCACCCCGACCCTGCAGTCGCCGCCGCTGGTCGGCACCACGCCCGCGCCCACTGCGCCCGAGGACGGCGTCGAGCCGCCGCTGCCGAAGGTGAGCGCGCCCAAGCTGGACGAGCTGCTGCAGCCGATCGGCGAAATCTCGGCGGCGATCGAAGCCACCGAGGCAAAGCTCGAGCAGCCGCCCGGTGGACAGAAGGAGCTCGCAGCGCTCCGCGCGGAAATCGAGAAGATCCAGTTCAAGGCCAAGGAAGCCGCCGAGGCGCTGGCGCCGCGTCTGGAGGAGGTCCGCTCGCAGATCGGCAAGCTTGGCGAGGCCCCCGCCGAGGATGCGCCGCCCGAGGCGCCCGAGGTCGCAGCCGAGCGCGACCGTCTCAATGGGCTTGCGGCGCAGATCGACGGGGCCATCAAGAAAGCCGCCCTGGTGGAGGTGCGCGCTCAGCAGCTCATCAGCCGCGTGCAGCATGTCCGCCAGGGCATCTTCACGCGCTTCCTGCTGCAGCAGACGCACTCGCCCCTGCAGTCGGGAACCTGGCGGATGAGCGCCGAGCAGATCAGCGCGGCGCGTGAGAAAATCGTCTTCATCGCGACCAACTGGTGGTCGATCGCCTCGCAGCACACCCGCGGACTGCTGGGCGTGCTGGCGGCGGCCTTCCTGGCCTATGTTGTTCTTCTCGGCCTGATGGGGCGCCTCGTCGGCTCCCGTCTTGGCGCCACGGCCGCGGCGACACCGCCGTTGTCGGAGCGTGCCGCCAAAGCGGTGTGGGTGGCCGTGGCGTTCGCGCTGCCGGCCGCACTGGCGGCGATCGTCCTCTACGTCGGCCTCGACGAGCTGGAGCTGCTCTATTGGCAGACGGAGCGCTTTGCCCAGGCGATCCTCTTTGCCTTCCTGGTGTTCGTCGTCATATCGGCGCTCGCCCGTGCCGTATTGCAGCCCAACCGCCCGCAGTGGCGCATCTTCGATCTGGGCGATGCAAGCGCGGCGTCGATCTGCCTGACCGTGCAGACGATCGCCGCCGTCTATGCGCTCGAATTCCTGGCCCGGCGGACGGCCAGCATCCTCGCGCTCCCCGCCTCCGTCGGCATCGCCTCGGCGTTCGTCGCCAGCGTTCTGGTCGCGCTGCTTCTTTTCGGTCTCGCGCGCACATCATTCGTGCCGCGCAAGCGGGCTCCCGGCGCGCCGGTCTCACGCTGGCGTCCCTTCTGGTTGAAGGCGCTCATCGTGGCGCTGGCCGCAGCCGTGCTCGGCACCTCCATGCTGGGCTACGTCGCCCTCAGCCGCTTCATTGCGGGCCAGGTCTTGATGACGGGCAGCGGTCTACTGCTGGTGGCGCTCTTGCACCTGGCCATCGGGGGCCTGCGGCTGGCGCCGGCCGAAGCCGGGGAAGGTCTGGCGCACAGGGCAGAGTCGGTCGACACCGTGGGGCGCCAACGCTTCTTGCGGGCGCTGCGGATCCTTCTCAACACGCTGCTGCTGGCCGTGGCAACGCCGCTGGTGCTTCTGGCTTGGGGCATCTCGGGTCCGGAAATCCTCAGCTGGCTCCGCGCCGGCATCTTCGGGTTCGAGGTCGGCGGCACGCACATCTCGCTGGTCCGCATCCTGCTCGCTTCAATCCTGTTCGTAGCCCTGCTGGGAGCAACCCGGCTCTTCCAGCGCTGGCTGACATCGCGCGCTCTGCCCGAGACCCGCTGGGATCCAGGCCTGGTCAATTCGGTCTATACCGGCGCCGGCTACATCGGCTTCGCGATCGCGCTGCTGGCGGCCGTCGCCTATGCCGGCTTCGACATAACGTCGCTCGCCATCGTGGCCGGCGCGCTCTCGGTCGGCATCGGTTTCGGACTGCAGGGAATCGTCAATAACTTCGTCTCGGGCCTGGTGCTGCTCGTCGAGCGGCCGATCAAGGTCGGCGACTGGGTCTCCACCAGCGTGGGCGAGGGCTACGTGCGGCGCATTGCCGTGCGCGCCACCGAGATCGAGACCTTCGACCGCGCGAGCTTGATCGTGCCCAACTCCGAGCTCGTCACGCACGCGGTGACGAACCTCACCCACCGCAATGAGCTCGGCCGCCTGAACATCAACGTGCGCGTCTCCTACGCCGCCGATCCCGCCTTGGCCCAGCGCGTGCTGCAAGAGGTCGCCGACGCCAACACCTCCATCCTGCGCCACCCGCCGCCGATGGTCGTGCTCGACAATCTGGGCGACCAGGCGCTGGAGTACTCCGTCCGCGTCTACCTCGCCGACATCAACCGCAAGCTGCAGGTGCAGACGGAGGTACGCACCGAGATCGTCAACGCGCTGCGCTCTGCCGGCATCGACATCCCCTACTTTGCGGTGCAGGTCGGGCATGCGAACGGGCCGCGCCTCGCCCCCGACCGGGTCACGGTGAAGATCGGCGCGGCGCTGAAATCCGACCCGGAAGCGGTGCAGACCGCGCTTCTGGCAGCGGCGCAGGCGTGCCAGGGCGCGCGCACCGAGCCAGCCCCCAAAATTAGTTTCGACGACGTGAGCGATGGTGCGCTGGAATTCTCGGTCTCCGTAGCGGTCGCCGAGGGGGCCGATGCCAAGCGTGTGGAGACGGCGCTACGCACCGCGATCGTTAAGACGCTGCACCAACGCGGCATCGATCTCTCCGGTCAGCAGCACGCCGCGCCACCGCGCGAGCTCGACGGCCTGCGCGGGTTGGTGCGGCGCTCGGGCGAGGAGCCGGCGCGCGCCCAGCACGAAGGGGCGGCGGCCAGCGAAACGTCCACGTCCAAATAGGCTGGCGCTCGAAGGGGCTAATGGGCCGAGTCGCAGCACGCTGGCTGCGACGCCGTCTCGGCGGCCCTGCCGCCGGCGCCGAGCATCACCACCGAAACGCTGAAGGTAAGGGCCGCAACGAGGGCGAGCCAGGACAAGCGATCGGCCATGCCGGGGACTCCAAATGCTGCAAAGGGTCTCTATAGAGACTGCGCGAATATGGTTAGCGCCGGCTTAAGACCGGTTCCGATGCGGGACGAATGGGCCGGCGCCGTGGCGCGGGCGGTACAGGGCCAGTACTCGGGGGAAAGTGAGCGCGCGCCGCTCAGTCCTCGCGGTAGACGCGCTCGCGCCGCTCGTGGCGCTCCTGGGCTTCCACCGACAAAGTGGCGATCGGGCGCGCATCGAGCCGCTTCAACCCGATCGGCTCGCCCGTCTCCTCGCAGTAGCCGTAAGAGCCGTCCTCGATGCGGGCGAGTGCGGCATCGATCTTGGCGATGAGCTTGCGCTGGCGGTCGCGCGCTCTGAGCTCGAGCGCGCGGTCGGTCTCCGAGGTGGCGCGGTCGGCGAGATCGGCGTGCTGGGTCGATTCCTCGTGCAGGCCGGCGAGCGTCTCTTTGGTCTGACGGATGATCTCCTCTTTCCAGGAGAGCAGCTTCTGGCGGAAGTACATCCGCTGGTGGGCATTCATGAAGGGCTCGTCCTCGGAGGGACGGTAGTCGGGAGGCAGAACAATCGACGA
>CAYUBZ010000169.1:0-5516 GCA_964443205.1 uncultured Hyphomicrobium sp.
TCGCAAACCCCTCAAGGAAGGGGACTGGTTCGACCTCACACTGGATTTCGGCGACAAGGGCCGGTTGCCGGTGAAAGTGCGCGTCGAGAAGTCACCGGGACATTGACGCGAGCGAGGTGTTGGGAATGACGCGGAAGCCGCAAAATTCACCCGACATGCGCACGCAGTTGAGCGAGCAGCTCAACTGGCGCGAGCTGATCCACACCACCTACTTCGATATCCCCGAGTTTGCCGATCTGGCCGCCTACGGCCTGCACAAGGCGGGCCTCGCCCCCCTCAAGGAGGACTTCTGGCCGAGCGACCGGCGGAATCGGGCGCAGAAGTGGTTAAGCGCCATCTCGAAACGGGGGTCCGCCTCCGCCGAACCCGACGCCGCGCCGAAGATGGCCGCCGTGGCATAGAGACGGCTATATGGCCGCGGCATTGGTCCGCCGCGCGAATTTCTCGGCGCTTTCCTTGCGCTCGCTGTAGCGATCGACGAGGTAGGGCGTGCGGTCTCTCAACAGCAGCGTAAACTTGGTGAGCTCCTCCATGACGTCGACGACGCGGTCGTAGAAGGCGGAGGGCTTCATGCGTCCCTCCTCGTCGAACTGCTGAAAGGCCTTGGCGACCGACGACTGGTTGGGGATCGTGAACATGCGCATCCAGCGCCCCAGCACGCGCATCTGATTGACGGCGTTGAACGACTGCGAGCCGCCGCAGACCTGCATCAAGGCGAGCGTCTTTCCTTGCGTCGGCCGCACCGCGCCGACGGACAGCGGGATCCAGTCGATTTGCGCCTTGAGGATGCCGCTCATGGCACCGTGACGCTCCGGCGAGCACCAGACCTGACCCTCCGACCAAGCCGCCAGCGCGCGCAGCTCCTCGACCTTCGGATGGGTAAGGGGCGCGCCGTCGGGCAGCGGCAAGTCGCGGGGGTCGAAGATGCGCGTTTCCGCACCGAACGCCTCGAGCAGGCGCGCGGCCTCATAAGTCAGGAACCGGCTGAACGACCGCTCCCGCAGCGAGCCGTATAGCAACAGGATGCGCGGCCTGTGGGCGGAGGGCTGCGCCACGTCGAGCCGGTCGAGCGACGGGATATCGAGGTGCGCCGCCGCCACGTTCGGCATGTCGTCAACACGTTCACTCATGACTTGCTCCGGCCTTTGGGCGCGACAACCTCACCGTCCTCCTTGGTGAACGGCCCGGGGTTGGGATTTTCAAGGATCTCGAATACCACCTCGGAAGGGCGGCAAAGTCTAACGCCCAGCGGCGTGACGACGATGGGCCGGTTGATGAGGATGGGGTGCGCCACCATCGCGTCGATGAGCTGATCGTCGGTCTTGTTCGGGTCGCCCAGACCCAACTCCTCGTATGGCGTCCCCTTGCGGCGCAGAAGATCGCGCGGCGCAAGACCCATCGCGTTGATCAGCTCGACGATCCGCTCGCGGTCGGGCGGCGTCTTGAGATACTCGATTACGGTCGGCTCCTCGCCGCTCTGGCGGATCATCGCCAAGGTGTTGCGCGAGGTTCCGCACGCAGGATTGTGGTAGATCGTGACCGGCATGGCCTCGCCCCCTTTGCAACAACATCCCGGCGCAGGCCGGGATGTTGTTATGTGGGGAAACGGCCGCGCCAAGCAACGCCCGAGTTACGCCCCCGAAGCCGCCCTCACCCCTTCGGTTTGCCGCGCTTCTGCCAGCTCGCCTTGATCCAGTCGTCGGTGCCGAACAGCCAGTAGCGGAACCCGCGGCGCGCGCTCTTTTCCTCGCGCGGCGCCCGCGACAGCGCCTCCATGTCCATGCACAGCCGCTCCAGCAGCTGCAGGCGCTTGCTCCCGTCCTCCTGCACTGCGCCGATGCGCGCGTTGATCAGGTGGATCTCGCCGGCATCGTTTGAGCGCCACTGCTCGATCGATCCCGCCAGCGTGTGCTGATTGGTGTTGAGCTTCATCAGCGCCTCGTGCACCTCGGTCAGCTCCTCGGCGTAGATAGTGTGCGAAACGGCGGCCTTCTCGCCTTGCGCCGCCAGCGCCGACTCGATCGCCGCGACGCGGTCGCCCAGACTCGCCCCCAGCTCGATGCGGTGCTGCTCCAGGTCGGCGGCAAGCATCTGCAGCCGCTCGGCGAACGAGGCCTGGTGGGTCTCGCCGTTCGCGCCCGAATAGCCCATCGCGCCAGCCAGCGCCTTCACGTCGGCGGCGAGCGCCGACAGCCGCTCGGCCGCGGCACCGTCGCTTTCGCGCGACAAGACCGCCTCCTCGATGATGTCGAGGCGGTCCTTGATAGGTTGCAGATCACGCGAGCTTGCGAGCGTGGCCTCCACCGCCGCCAGGCGATTGCTGACGATGCGCTCGAACTCGCCCAGGCGCGCGAGCATCTGCTCCAGCGCCGGCGCGGCCGCACCCCCTTCGCCGGTTTTCTGTGCCGCGTTGGCCACCCCCTCCGGCTTGGCGGCGTCGGCGCTCGGCCGGCCGAACGTGCTCCAGTAGTCGCGCGCGGCGCGCGGCAGATGCCGCGCCAGCAGCTCGGCGGCAGGATGATCGCTCTTGAGACCGACGAGAACGTGCATGACGTCGTCGACGCCGGCCGGGCGGCCCGCGGTTTCGGCATTCGCTGCCGCGCGGCGCAGCGTGTCCTCCAGCTTTGGAGCGCGGCGCGGGGCCTCGCTCCCGGCAGCCAGGCCCACGGGGATCTCGCTGGCGATGACGACGGCGCTGTCGCGGCGCAGCGGACCGACGCGCACGCCGCGCGCTTCGAGCGCCGCCGATGCGGCCTCGATGCGGGTCAGCGCGTGCAAAAGATGCTCGAGGCGCACCTCGCCGGCGCGGTGGGCGAGCGCGACCTCGAAGGCGTGGTTGGCGGCGGCGAGCAGCGTCTCGTCGACCCAAATGGGGCCGCCGCGGTCGCCCGGCGCCCGCGTATTCTGCTGCGGCGAGCCGGCCGGGACCTCGAACCCGCCAATGATGTCCGTCGACGTCGCACTCCACGTGCGCGCCGTTCTCAGATCCAGATCGGCCCCCCGGTAGTTCATGGCGCCTGGCTCCTCGCAAATTTACGCAACCTCGGCGCCAGCATAGCCGCGATTGCTGGGGCCCGCGAGGGGCGCAAGGGGGCTCGTGCAAGCTTGGTCAATGAAGCTTCGCGTTGCAGATCAGTCGCTTGGCGGGCTGAGCGGAGGTCCCTCGTCAAATGAGCGGCGCGGTGCCCGCCGGCTCCTGCACCTCAGGGCCTTCGTTGCGCGGATTGTTAAGCTTACGGCTGACCTCGACGAGCTCCAGTAATTCCTCCGGCGCCGGGACCAGCAGGGTGGCGGCCTCGAGCGATGAGCCCGAGCTGCAGTCGAGCCAGGCGTCGAAATGCTCAGGTGCAAGGATCGCCGGCATCCGTTCATGCACGGCCGACATCGCTTCATTGGCGGCGACCGTGAGGATGGCCACGCTCTCCAATTCGCTGCCGTCCGCGCCCTGCCAATGCTCGTAGATGCCGGCCATTGCCATCGGGCCGCCGGCCGCCGGGCGCACGAGAAACGGCCGCTTGGCACCGGACGCACCGGTCCATTCGTAGAACCCGTCGGTCGGCACCAGGCAGCGGCGGTGGCGCATCGCGGCGCGGAACGAGGGCTTGTCGGCCGCCGTCTCGGCGCGCGCGTTGATCATCATGCGGAACTCGCGCGGGTCCTTGACCCATGCCGGGATCAGCCCCCAGCGCACCAGCGCCAGCTCGCGGCCCCCCTTCGGCGTGGTGCGCACGATGGCGACGGGCTGCGAGGGCGCGATATTGTAGCGGGGCGGGAAGGCCGCCTCGTTGTCGTAGCGGAAATAGGCGCGCACCGCTTCGGGCGGCGAGGTGAGGCTATAGCGCGAGCACATGGGGGCAATGTAGCGGTCCCGTCGCGGGGAGAGAAGCCGAGGCTTAAGCAAAATAGCCGCCACGCGGGCGTCCAGAATCGGTGCTAATGTCGCGCGTGATGGATACTTTGCGGACGGACATCCCGACATTTCGACGCCGACATGCACACATGCCGGCACACATGCTGGCGTGCACCCTCGTGCTGGCGATTTGCGCCGCCGCGATCCCCGCCCGTGCGGCATCGACCGACGGCAAACCTTACGACGACCGCCTCTTCCGGCTGTCCGAGATTCTGGGTGCGGTGCATTATTTGCGCGAGCTGTGCGGCGCCGACGAGGGTCAATTGTGGCGCGACCGCATGGCGGAACTCTTGAAGGCCGAAGGCTACTCGGCGCTCAGGCGCGCCGAGCTGACGCGTAGCTTCAACAAGGGCTATCGCAGCTACAGCCGCACCTATAATACGTGCAGCCCCTCGGCGCAGAGCGCCATCCATCGCTTCCTGACCGAGGGCGCGCAGCTCGCCGACGGGCTGGTCAAAACCGTGCCCTAAGGGCCACGCTTCCCGCATTCCTCCGTTTACTGTGAACCGCGCGCGTCCCTTTTCGACACAACGCACCGTGGTATGGAGGGCGATCTGCGTACTGCAGACACGACACGCCGCCGATCCGTCACGCCTGGGGGGCAAGGGCTGGATTGCACGCGGATCAAGAAGGGGGAAGCATGCGGTCTTTCGAGGACCTCAATCCAGACGACTCGTCGTTCCGGGCGCTGAGCCTCATCTTAGAGGCGTGGGACGAGGGGACCGAGAGCGGCGTCCCGACCGAGCAGATGGCCTACGCGGCGCTCTTCACGGCGCTGACCGATCTCGTGGCGCAGTTCGGCGAGGATGCGGTCCTGCAGCTCGCGCAGGGGCTGGAGCGGCGCATCACGCTGGGCGAGTTCAGCCTCAATCGGACACGGCAATAGAGCTGGGCAGTAGGCCCGGGCGAAATCATCCCGCCGCGCCGGGTCGCGACAAGAGCCTCCAAGGCGGGACCATCTGCGGCGGGTCAGACGCCGCCACAGATGGTAGAGCGCCGCATGCCAGGCAGGGGAGCCCAGGCATGCGACGAGAGCCGCAGCGCCGACGCATGAGTCGCCGCCGAGAGGCGTCCTTAGGCTGCAATCTTGGAAGCCGCACCCGTCGGAACCGAAGCGATTGTCTTCAGGATCTGCGAAGCGATCTGGTATGGGTCGCCCTGCGAGTTGGGACGGCGATCCTCGAGATAACCCTTGTAGTCGTTCTTCACGAATGAGTGCGGCACGCGGATCGAGGCGCCGCGATCGGCAACGCCGTAGCTGAACTGGTCGATCGCCTGCGTCTCGTGGTGGCCGGTGAGCCGCATGTGGTTGTCCGGCCCGTAGACCGCGATGTGGTCCGAGCGCGCGTCCTCGAACGCCTTCATCAGCTTCTCGAAGTACTCCTTGCCGCCCACCTCGCGCAGATAGGTGGTGGAGAAGTTGGCGTGCATCCCTGAGCCGTTCCAGTCGGTGGCACCCAGCGGCTTGCAGTGATACTCGATGTCGACGCCGTACTTCTCGGTGAGCCGCTCCAGCAGGTAGCGGGCCATCCACATCTCGTCGGCGGCCCGCTTGGAGCCCTTGCCGAAGATCTGGAACTCCCACTGGCCCTTCGCCACCTCGGCG
>CAYUBZ010000170.1:0-5483 GCA_964443205.1 uncultured Hyphomicrobium sp.
ACGCCTCCGAGGTGCCGGGCGCCACGCCGAAGAAGCCGGTCTCCGGGTTGATGGCGTAGAGGCGGCCGTCGTCGCCGAACTTCATCCAGCAGATGTCGTCGCCGATGGTCTCGGCCTTCCAGCCGGGAATGGTCGGGTTGAGCATCGCCAGGTTGGTCTTGCCGCACGCCGATGGGAAGGCGGCGGCCATGTACTTCACCTCACCCTTGGGATTGGTGAGCTTGAGGATGAGCATGTGCTCGGCCATCCAGCCTTCATCGCGCGCCTTCACGGACGCGATCCTGAGCGCGTGGCACTTCTTGCCGAGCAGCGCGTTGCCGCCGTAGCCGGAGCCGTAGGACCAGATCTCGCGCGTCTCGGGGAAGTGCGAGATGTACTTGGTCGTATTGCACGGCCAGGGCACGTCGGCGGTTTTCGGCGTGGGAAGCGGATAGCCCACCGTGTGCATGCCGCGCACGAAGTCCTCGCTTGCCCCTAGTGCGTCCCACACCTTGGCGCCCACGCGCGTCATGATGTGCATGTTGGCGACGGCATAGGCGCTGTCGGTGACCATGACGCCGATGCCGGCGATGGGCGAGCCGATCGGCCCCATCGAGTAGGGCACCACGTACATGGTGCGGCCCTGCATGGCGCCGTCATAGAGCTTCGACATCGTCGCCTTCATCTCGGCGGGATCGGCCCAGTTGTTGGTGGGGCCGGCGTCGTCTTTCTTGGCCGAGCAGATGAAGGTCTGGTCCTCGACGCGGGCGACGTCGGCGGGATCGGAGCGCACCAGGATCGAGTTGCCGCGCTTATTCGGATTGAGCCACATGGCCGTCCCGCAATCGACCATGAGCTTTAAGAGCCGCTGGTATTCCTCCTTGGAGCCGTCGCACCACACGACCGCGTCGGGCTTGAAGAGGGCCTTCGCCTCCTCGACGAAAGCAACGACTTTGGGGTTCGTCGTGGGGGCGGACGCAGGCTTGATGGCGGTCTGTACACTCATGGGCAGCGGTTCCTCGAGAAGTTTTGCTTTGGTTGGGATTGCTAGCCCGCTTGCTATCATTGAAAGGGAACATATTTCAAGCGATTGCGGGCGTGCGCGCGGCTGCCGGCACGGCCGGCGGCCAGTATCCTGCACATCCGGGTCCACCCCTGCCCCCGCCTCTTGGTTGTGCACGGCCGCCTCAGCGGCCAGAATGCGCCGATGGGGTGGGGCGAGCGACTGACGCGGGCTGCAACGGGTCCCAGGGGAATTCGCGTTCTCCTGGGCGTGCTTCTGACCATCGTTGCCCTCAAGTCGGCGGCCGAGATCTACCTCTTTGGCGCTCACGTCCGCTGCTGGGACACCATGCTGCTGTCGGGAACCTCGGTGTTCGCCGTGGCGGTGGCGCTGGCGCTCTCGTTGCCGCGCCGTTTCGAGCACGCGCTCACCGAGCTCAGGGTGCACGGCGCGCTCCCCGTGACGGCTGCGCAAACCAATGAGATCAAGGCGGATCTCGACCGCGCCGGCGCGCGCATGGTCGGCCGTGCCGCCGTCGTCGTCGGCCTGCTCGTGCTCGGCGGTTTCCTCTACGTCCTCGTGCCGCAGTTCATCGCCATCTGGCAGGACCCGGCTTCACCCCGAGGCTTCGTCTACGGGCTCATCGGCTTCTTCGCCTTCCTGACGCTCGTGTGCTCTTTCTGCGGCTACGTCGGCGGCGCCTTCTTGGGGCGCGTTGCGAGCTACGGGCTGTTGGCGCGCAGGCTCAGCCGCCCCGGGACGGCGCTGACGCTGCAGCCGGGGCACTACGACGGCGCCAACGGGCTCGCCCCCATCGGCGGCCTCTACCTCTACCAGGCGTTCCTCGTCATGTTCCCGATCGTCTGGCTCGCTGCCTGGTGGCTCATCATTCCCTATTACGACACGACGACGTGCGGCACCGGCATCGCCAACCCTTATCTCCCTTGGCGCATGCCGCTGCTCATCCTTTGGATCACGTCGGTGGTGTTTCTCTATCTGGCGTTCGTGCGACCGGTGCTGCAGCTGAAGCGCCGCATCACGTCGGAGCGCGACGAACTCGAGCGCGTGCGCTTGCCGGAAATCCGCGCCGAGATCGACGCCATCCGCGCCAATCTCCCCACATACGCCGCCGGCGACCGCGCCGCGCAGGAGGTTCGGCTGAGCGTGCTGGCGCGCGAGTATTGGGACATCGAGAACATGCCGACGTGGCCGATGGACCGCACCACCACGAAGCAGTACTTCTCCGTCAACGCCGCGGGCACGGTGGCGCCGCTGGTGCTCAAGGGCTACGACATCGCCTCGGGCGGCAGCCTCCTATCGCCGGGATTGGCGCGCCTGCTGTCCGGCTTGAGCTGACGCCGCGCGCTCACGGCTGCGGTCGGCCGTCGATCTGGCCGGGGCCAGGCACGGCGCCGAGGCCGGGACCGGGCGGGGCCGCGCTCTTCAAGGGCCCGCGCACAAAGTTGCTCAAGCTCACCTGCGGGAAGTAAAGGCCCTCCAACTCGCGCACCCACGGCTGGCCCGTCTCAGCCTTTAGCGCGGGATCGGAGAAGCGATAATCGTAAAGCTCGGCGCGCACGTATTTCGGCGGATGCTCGGGAAACGGGTTGTCGGCAAAGAGGTCGAGCACCGGCTTGCGGCCCTGCAGCAGCCCGTGCACGAGGCGCTGGATCCACAAGTTTCGGCCGAGCCCCTCGAAGGCAGCGAACCACAATTGCCAGTCGAGCCGCGGCTGGTGCGGGATGTTCCAGGAGAGCGGGCGCGTGACCGGGCCCGGCAGGTAGGGGAGCGTGTACTCGCGCCAGGTCTGGCCGTCGTCGGAGCCCTCAAAGGCGATCGCGGGCCGCGTCGTCGTCATCACCGCGAACACGCCGTAGGGGTTGACGATCAGGAACGGCGACACCGCCTCGGCGATGGCATTGGCGAAGGGAAGGCTGCGGCCGGTGAGCGGCTCCCACATCAGGTTGACGCCGACGGGGACGGCGAGAACCGCAACGAGCGCGGCAAACGCCGTCGCCACCCGGCCCGGGCGCGGCGCGCTTGCCTCGATGCGGGCGGCGAGCTTGGCTGGAACAATGCAGCTGAGCGCCTGGTCGTCGAACAGGAAGAGGCAGAATAGCATCGTCAGCAGATTGAAGAAATTGTAGCTGCCGGTCAGAACGATGCCGAGTTGGAAGGCGAGAATGATCACCGCGCCGACGGCGCGCGGGCGCCGCGGCAGGAAGATGAGGAAGACGAGAAACAGCTCGACGACAAACGTTCCCGCCGTCATGGCGGCGAGCATCCAGTGCGGCAGGTGGCCTGCGTACCACGCGAGCGGGCTGGGGAGCGGCTGCGTCCAGAAATGATAGTCGAGCGCGGTGAGCTCGTGCCAGGTCGGGTCGCCGGAGATGTATTTCACCACGCCGGCGAGGAACACGAAGCGGAAGAGCAAGAGGCGGTAGAGCCAGACGACGATGCGCGAACCGCCGGTCAGGAAGATGGCGAGGAAGCCCGCTTCGACCAGCAGCATGTCCCACTGGAAGTTCATGAAGATCTGGCCTGCGTAGACGTAGGAGAGATAGAGCGCGTAGAGCGCGATGAGCGCCAAGCGCTGAAAGAGGCCGAGCGTCACCATGAGCCCGAGCGCGACGCCCGCCCACGCTCCGGCAACGAGGGCCGTGTCGCTGGAGTCGAGCCAGAACAGCGTCGGCAGCTGCCAGTAGGCCCCATCGCCCAGGCCGCCCTTCGCGGCGGCGAGGTATTCGGTGAGCGGCACGATGCCGTCCGAGCCGACGAGGCCGCGGATCTGCACGGCGAGCGAGACGAACGCGGCGATATAGATGAGCCCCAGCCCGCGCAGGAACAGCCAGCTCGTGAGGTCGTAGCGCTCCGGCTCGAGCGGGATTCCCCACAGGAGGCGCGTCAGAAAGCTGAGCAGTCCGCGGCGCTGGGAGAGAAAGGTGTAGGCGGCTTCGCTGAGGGCTGAGAAGCCGGGGACGTGCTCATAGAGCCACCACCAGGTGCCGCGCGAGGGCGCATACGTGAGCAGGCGAAAGTTAGCCGCTGCGCCGGCGGTGACGCGCCCGTCCGGCTCGATCAATGTCATGGCCCGCTTGAAGTCGTCGACCGGGATCGCCGGGAAGTCGGCGGCCGCCTCCTGATACGGCCGGTAGGCGATCGTCTCGCCGGTCAGCTTCTGCCAATAGTCGACCCACGTGCGGCAGATGCCGCAGTCACCGTCGAAGACCAGGGTTGGGCGTGGTTGGGTCATGGTGGTCAAAGATTACGTGGTGCCGCTTGTGGCTCTTAGTCAAATGTGCGTAGGCTGCCGAGGCTCGTCCATCCCCTCGCCATTGCGAGGTTGCGCTCATGAGCGACCAGTACCCCTATCGCATGCTCGTGCGCCGGTCGATCATCGACCTGGCGCCGGGTGCCACGTGCGAGCTCAGGTTCGACCAGATCGGTGACGTCTTCCCGCCGGGCATGGTGGGAGACGCCATTCACCCCAAGGCGTTAGCGGACTTGCTGGCGTTTGCCGCCGACGTCGGCTGCACCGTCACGAAGGACAACGCTATAAAGGCGTTCGTCTTTCGCAAGCGGGACTAGGCGCCTTCGCGCCCCCCGTGGCCCGGTGCCCGGCGCGATGGGGCATGCGCAACCTCGGCTACTTCCAATGCATGGCGCTCAATTAGGGGGGCGATAACGGAATTATAGTCAGCTCTCGCCGTGGGGGGCGCAACCGGGGCAGCCGTAGAGCAGCGCACCGGCTAAAAATGGAGAAGCCCATGAAGAGCCTTCTTTCCCTACTCGCGGTTGGCTTTGCATTCGCGATCGTCACGCCCGCCCTTGCCGAGAAGCCGCCCGCCCAAACCACGAAGGCCCAGTGTGACCAGCGGACGGACTGGGAATGGGACGAGTCGCAGGGCAAGTGCGTCGAGCAGTCCCCCGGCGGCTAGGACCAGCCAAGTGATTGCAGGGCAGCGGCTTTCGCGGGCCGCTGCCCTTTCTCGTGCCGCCCACGCTCCGCGCTGCCAAACCCGCCCTTGACGCCGCGCGCCAAACCTCCCTTATTCATACCTACCAGCCGGCCGGACGGCCGCTGCCGGATTTGCGGGCTTTGTGGCCCATCAGCGAAGACCGGTGGAGGAAAGTCCGGGCTCCATGGAGACACGGTGGCGGCTAACGGCCGCCGGGGGCGACCCCAGGGAAAGTGCCACAGAAAGCAAACCGCCTCGAAGGCTTCGGCTTAGAGGTAAGGGTGAAAGGGTGCGGTAAGAGCGCACCGCGCGTCCGGAGACGGACGTGGCAGGGCAAACCCCACCGGGAGCAAGACCAAATAGGGGTGGCCGGGCGTGCGCGGCAACGCGGGACGCCAGGTCCGTTTCCAGACCCGCCACCCGGGTTGGTCGCTCGAGGCGCGCAGCAATGTGCGTCCCAGATGAATGGCCGTCGCGGAGGGCAACCTCCAGACAGAACCCGGCTTACAGGCCGGCTGGTATTTTCTCACAAGTGGCCGCCC
>CAYUBZ010000171.1:0-5472 GCA_964443205.1 uncultured Hyphomicrobium sp.
TTGCATCGTTAGCGAATCATCGTTCTCGCGAGAAAGCTGGTGAAAGTGGCTTTGCCGCCATTGCGCTCGTCATGAGCGGGCTAAAAGCTCGGGGCTAGGACGAATCGGGCAAAGGGGCGGCAGACGGGTCTTCATGGCGAGCATTGGCGACAGCAGAACCGGCATGCGGAACCAGACCAGCATAGCCGACCTCATCGTTAAGGGCGCGATAGCGCTCGTGACGGCGGCATTCTTCATCGGCGCCTATCTGCAGTTCCAGGTCACGTTCTGGCTGGCACTGATAGCGGCCCTGTCGGTCTACATCACGCTACTGATGCTGCACACGTTGATGCGCCGATCGGAGCGGGTCGACGCGTTGGCGACCGAGGTGAACAGGCTCGAAGGTGAGCTCGCCCGTGTAAAAGGTCCGGGGCCCGGCGCATATGCAGCGCCCCCTCGCGGTCCGCTTCCGCGCGGCGTGACCCCACCGCGGCCCGATCTGCGGCCTGATCTCAAGCCTCCAGCGCCGCCATCGCGGTCGCAGCCACCATCTTTCAGAGGCGCCCCTCCGGCGGCGATGCCGAAACAGGCACCGCCGGCACCGCCGACTCTGTCCTATGCGCCTCCCGCGGCGGCGGCGCCGTCGACTCTTCCCTATACGCCGCCCGCGGCGCAGCCTGGGGCCGCACGGCCCTCTCAACCGGCGCCAACGCTCCCGGGGTGGCCCGGTGCCAAGCCTGCGGCGAGTGCGGCCGACCCTATTCATGACTATTGGTCGTTTCGTCCCGAGCGCCCGGAGAAAACGCCGCAGCCCGACGGCGGACAAGCGCGCCGCAAGGAACCCGCACCTGCGCAAGGAGAGCGGGAGGCCGATCTGGAGGCGGTGCAAGGCATGATCAAGAGGCTTGCCAGCGAGGTGAGCCTGGGCGGCGGCGCACCCCGCGGGGGCGAGCGGCCCAATCAAGAGAACGTCATGCGCGCCTCGGTCGATGCTCTCCATTCGACCGCGGACACCATGCGCGCCGCTGCGACAAGAACCGCTCCAGCAGCGGCGCGTCGCGATGGCGGCCCACCGCCGGGGCCCCCTCCGATTGCGCCGGGGCACGCACGCCTTTCGTCGGTTGCGGAGGCGGTTGCCGCCGGGCGCATGGAGGTTCGTCTGGAGCCGATCGTCGGGCTCGCCGACCATCAGCTGCATCACTACGAGGTGACCGTTTGTCCCCGCGACGAGAAGGGAGTCTTCCTCTCGCTCGCCGGCCAGGATCGCCAGCTTGCGCGCACCGGGCTGCTGCCGCTGATCGACAGCGCCCGTCTGAAATGGGCCGCGCAGATTTCCAAGTCTTTTGCGGATGAGGGGCAAAATCATTGCGTCTTCTCGCCGGCAAGCGCGGAGTCGCTGGCGACCGATCGCTTTCTCGACGAGCTCGCCAACGCATACCGTCAGCGCGAAGCGTTGGCCGGTGAGCTGGTGCTGGTGTTCAACCAGGCCGATGTCCGCAACTTTGGCGCGGAGTGGAGCGCGCTCACGGACATGCGCGACTTGGGCTTCCGCTTCGGCCTGGAGGGCATCACCGATCTCGACTACGAGTTCAGCGCCCTGAGGGCTGCCGGGTTCGCTTTCGTGAAGCTCGAAGCGGCAAGCTTCCTCAAAGGTCTGCGCGGCGGTTCCGGCGGGGTGATGCCGGCCGCCGAGGTTTGCCGGCACATGAGCGAGCAGGGGCTTGCCGTCATCGTCGGCAACATCAATGACGAGGCGACGCGCGCGGCGGTCGTCGAGTGCGGCGTGCCGCTGGGGCAGGGGCCGCTCTTTGGCCCGCCGGTGACGCTCGGGGCGGACGACTCCCAAGGATCGGGCCACGCGGCCGCATAAGCTGCGGGCACGTGGCATTGCCATAGCGAACTAGCGCGAGATTCACGCTCTCGATGGACGGTTGCCGCTTCCATCGGGAGCGTTCTCGCTCTAGGCAGGCGGTATGACGTTTGCGCCCCCATCTCCGGCCGCCGCCCCCATCCCGATTGTCGGTTCGATCGCGCCGCTTGCCGCCGATACGACCGGCTGGCTCGTCGACATCTGGGGTGTCATGCATGACGGCGTACGACCGTTCGCGGAAGCGTGCGACGCCTGCGAGCGCTTCCGCCAACGCGACGGGCTCGTAGTCCTCTTGTCGAATTCGCCACGTCCCCGCGACAGTGTCGCTGCACAGCTCGATGGCATCGGCGTGCCGCGCGCGAGCTGGGATGTGATCGTCAGCTCCGGCGATGTGGCGCGCACGCTGATCGGCGCCTATGCGGGGCGCGCTGTTCTGCACCTGGGGCCGGAGCGCGATCTTGCGATCTTTGCCGGTATCGACGTGGAACGGGTGGGGCCGGAGCGCGCGGAGGCCGTCGTCTGCACCGGCCTCTTCGACGACGAGCAGGAAACAGCCGACGACTATGCGGAGATGCTGGCGTCCTGCGCCGCGCGCAGTCTACCCATGATCTGCGCCAACCCCGATGTCGCGGTGGAGCGTGGAGGGCGGCTCGTCTATTGCGCCGGTGCGCTGGCCCGCGCCTACGAGCGGCTCGGGGGCGACGTGACCTACGCCGGCAAGCCCTACCGGCCGATCTATGAGCTGGCCTTCCAGACGCTCGATACGTTGCGATCGGGAAGTGCCGAGCCGGCGCATCTGCTCGCCATCGGCGATGGTGTGCACACCGATATCGCCGGCGCCGCGGCGGTCGACGTGCGGTCCGTTTTCGTGTCGAGCGGTGTGCACGTGACGCACGAGCTCGACGCCGCCGCGTTGGAAACGCTGTTTCCGCCGGGGGTGCCGCGGCCGGTTGCGGCCATGGCACGGCTGACCTGGTAGGCAATCGGCGCCCTGTGTTCCTTGACGGCGACGGGCTGTGGGCCGATTTATCCTCGATGCCAATCAAGGATACGCGCGATCTGCAACCCGAGGCGCCCGCCAAGGCCGCTGGGCGGGTGCAGTCCCCGGCGGGCGACGCAGGCGCCGGCGGGCCGGCGGTTATCGCGCGCTACCTCAAGGTTCTGCCCTCTTCGCCCGGCGTCTACCGCATGCTCGATCGCGAGGGCAACGTCATCTACGTCGGAAAGGCGCGCAACTTGAAGGCGCGCGTGTCGAACTACGCACGCCTGGGCGGCCACACCAACCGCATCGCCCGCATGATCTCGGCGACGGCTGCGATGGAGTTCGTCACGGTGGGCACCGAGGCCGAGGCGCTGCTGCTCGAAGCAAACCTCATCAAACGCTTCAGGCCGCGCTTCAATGTGTTGATGCGCGATGATAAGTCGTTCCCCTACATACTGATTTCGCGCGATGCGGCAGCACCCCAGATCATGAAGCACCGCGGCGCCCGCAACCGCAAGGGCGACTACTTCGGCCCCTTCGCATCGGCCGGCGCCGTCAACCGAACGATCAACATGCTGGAGCGCGCCTTCCTTCTGCGCTCGTGCTCCGACAGCGTGTACGAGAGCCGCACGCGGCCCTGCCTGCTCTATCAGATCAAGCGATGCTCGGCGCCGTGCACGGGCGAGATCTCGCTGGAGGATTACAACAAGCTCGTCGACGAGGCCGTGCGCTTCCTGCGCGGCGAGAGCCAGAACGTGCGCCGCATGAATCAGCGGCTGATGGAGCAGGCGGCTGCCAGCCTCGAGTTCGAGCGGGCGGCCAAGTATCGCGACCGCCTCGCAGCACTTGCGCACGTCACGGCCGACCAGTCGATCAATCCCGAAGGAATCGAGGAGGCGGATGTCTTTGCCGGCGCGCAGGAGGGCGGTCAGAGCTGCGTGGAGGTGTTCTTCTTCCGCACCGGCCAGAACTGGGGTAACCGCGCCTATTTCCCCCGGGCGGACCGGTCGCTGCCGATCGAGGAGGTGCTCGACAGCTTCATCGCGCAGTTCTACGACGACAAGCCCGTGCCGCGGCTGATCCTCCTTTCGCATGACGTGCCCAATCGCGCGCTTCTCGCCGAGGCGCTGTCCACCAAGGCCGAGCGCAAGGTCGAGATCCGCGTGCCCCATCGCGGCACCAAGTCGGGGCTCGTCGTGCACGCGCTCGCCAATGCGCGCGAGGCGCTTGCACGCAAGCTGGCGGAGGGGTCCTCGCAGCGCCGGCTGCTCGAGGCGCTGGCCGAGCGGTTCGGACTATCTGCCACGCCACGCCGCATCGAGGTTTTCGACAACAGCCACACGCAAGGCGCCAACGCGGTCGGCGCGATGATCGTCGCGGGCCCGGATGGCTTCGTGAAAGGCCAGTACCGCAAGTTCAACATCAAGTCGGAGACGCTTAACCCCGGCGACGACTACGCGATGATGCGCGAGGTGCTGACACGGCGCTTTCGCCGGCTGGTGACGGAGGAGGGCGCAGCAGGCCCCGCCACCGTCGCGGAGGAGGGAGAGGACGAGATCTTTCCCGATCGGCCCGACCTGGTGCTGATCGACGGCGGCGCCGGACAGCTCTCGGTCGCGCGCGAGGTCATGGCGGACCTCGGTCTGCATGAGATCTGCCTGATCGGCGTCGCCAAAGGGCCCGAGCGCGACGCGGGGCGCGAGCATTTCCACTTGGCGGCCCGCGGCCGGCCGCTGATGCTCGAGCCGCGCGATCCCGTGCTCTATTTCGTGCAACGGCTGCGCGACGAGGCGCATCGCTTCGCCATCGGCACGCATCGCGCCAAGCGGGCGAAGGGGCTCAGCACCAGTCCACTGGACGAGATTGCAGGGATCGGTCCGCGGCGCCGGCGGGCCCTCATGACGCACTTCGGCTCCGCCAAGGCCGTCTCACGCGCCGGCATCGAGGATCTCAAGGCGGTCGAGGGCGTGTCTGCGGAGATGGCGCAGCGGATCTACGACCACTTTCATGAGCGGGAAGGCTGAGCGGCGAGCGGCGCAGGGTATTCGGCATAAACCTCACCCGTGAGACCGAGTGACCCCGGTCCCATCTCGCAGCTCGCCGCAGCCATAGTCCGGAACCCTCGGTCCTGAACCCTTGTCCGGTTCGCCTTAGGTTGGCGGCGCTACCGGCGGCGCTACCGGAGGCATTACCATCGCCTGGAGCCAGTACATCCAGACGACGTAGAGTACGGCGAAGAAGACAGCCGTGAGGATGGCCCCCATCAGCCTGTTCCCGAATGCGACTGCATTGCCGACCAGCGCGGCGAGAAACGCGATCGCCGAGAAAACGCCAACGGTCATCCAGTCGACCGTTGCCAAGTCGAACGGCAAATCGGACATGCCTACGACCCCCCTAAGAGCCCTTGGTTGGGCTGTTTCTGTGCTCTGCGCGCTCAGTTTCCGTCAACCTGGCCCTATATGCAAGGCCGCGCGCGGAAGCCCTTGTGCGCAATGGCTATCCTTCACCCTGCATATGACAGGGCACTTTCAAAATATGGCGCAGCGACCGTGTCTTACGCGACACCATGGGCACGAAACCAGGCGAGCATGCGGGACCAGCCGTCCTTGGCGGCTTGCGGCCGATAGCTCGGGCGGTAGTC
>CAYUBZ010000172.1:0-5440 GCA_964443205.1 uncultured Hyphomicrobium sp.
GCGCGCGCGGCGCTGGGGTTCCCGCCTTCGCAAGAAATTTTTCAGACCGATCTCCGATAGCCGGCTTTGCGGCAGCGCGTCAGCTCAGAAATCCGAACAGATAGAGCAGCGCCACGACGCCGAAGGGGACGCCGAGAAGCCATAGGATAAGCCCGCGGGCCATGGGCACGACCTCCGTTGTAGGGGGTAGTGGAGTGTCAGGCGGCAGCGAAACGCTCAGGCAGCACCTCCGGTTCCACCGCCAAGCGCCCGGGGGCCGGTCTACTTCTGACCCTTGGCAAAGAGCCGCAGCGCGTTCCCCTCTAACAACCCGCCAGAGATCTCGATGCTGGCAAAGGGAGCCGCATTGGCGATTTGCCGCGAGGAGACGGAGATCTCCTCGATCTTCGAGGAGAGCTGCGCGATCGAGGCCGCATAGACGAGCCTCTTGAAGCCGCACCAGATGATGGCCCCCATGCACATCGGGCACGGCTCGCCGGAGCAATAGATCGTCGTCGACTTGAACTCGTCGGGCTCGTGGCCCGCGAGGAAGGCGCGGATCGCAACCATCTCGGCGTGCGCCGTCGGATCGTGCTTGCGTTTGGTGCTGTTGGCGCCGAGCGCCAGCACTTTGCCGTCGCGCACGATGATGGCGCCGAACGGATAGTCGGCGTTCTTCGCCTGGTCGATCGCCAGCTGCATGAAGTGCGAGTCGTCGGGCGTGACGGGCACGCTCTTCGCGCGCGCGTCTGCATCCCGCGTCAGCGATGCGGCGATGAGGAGTGTGCCGCCACCGGTCAGCAACGTGCGTCTGTCCATACTCGATCCTCCGCTAGAGCGCCCATGAGCTTACGCGCCGGGGCGCTCTTGGTCATCACGCGCGTTTGGCGACGATGAGGCCGCGGTAGGACTGCAGCGCGCCGGGGCTAAGCTCGGCGGCGAGCAGGCGGTTGGGGTCGACCGGTCCCGGCAGCCCGATCTGACCGGGGGGTACCGGGCGAAAGCCGAAGCGGGCGTAATAGGGCTCGTCGCCGACCAGCACGACGAGGCGCACGCCGTCGCGCGTCGCCAAGGCAAGCGCCTCGCCGATGAGCTGGCGTCCGTGGCCCTTGCCGGCGAACTCGGGGTCGACGGCGAGCGGGCCCAGCAGCAGCGCGTCTCCTGTGCCGCCGATGGCAATAGGGGTAAAGCGCACCGCCGCGATCATGCGGCTATCCAGCAGCGCCACGCGGCAGTAGGGCGAGAGCTGCGGCGCGCCTTCGCGGACACGATAGGCCGTGCGTGTGAAGCGCCCCGGGCCGAACACCCGGGCGTTGAGCTCTGAAATCAGGGGCAGATCGGCCGGCGTTACGGGCCGGTGCAGAATATTGGACGACATGAGGGCAACGAGCTTTGTAAGCGGCCGCCGGGCAAGAGCCTCGGAGCCTGGGAAGGGCGGATCAATCGCGCAACGCGCGCACGGGCCATCGGCCTCGTCGCGGCGCCAAGCTCGAGCCTCGAAGTCTCGTTGTCATGGGACGCGCCCTTAGCACGGGCGCCAGCCTCGCGTAAAGGCATCTCACCACATGTCACCACATGGGGCTGCGCGGCGCCCCGTCGAAAATCTCGCGCAGGCGCGCGGCCGCGGCTCGAGTGATGTCGTGCGGCAGCTCGTCCTTGGCAAAGAACCCATGGGCTGCGATCTCGCGGTTGGGCGGCGGGACCGGCTGCTCCCAGTCCCTCGCGACGAAGAGCACCACGTGGTCGTTGGGGAAAACGCGGAAGTTGGCATAGAGGCCGAACAGCTCGGGTGGCCCCACCAACACGACGCCCGCCTCCTCCTCCAGCTCGCGCGCCAGCGCCGCCTCGATCGTCTCGTGGCGCTCCACGCCGCCGCCGGGAAAGTGCCAGCCCGGCCGGTAGGTGTGCCGCACGAGCAGGATGCGGCCCTGCTTATCGATCACGACCGCCTGGGTTCCGACCGTCAGCGCCCGCGTCAGGCGCCAATAGCGCTGCATAATTTTCATCAGGATACGGTCTGATCGCAAATGCGCCTCCACTTCGTCGAGCGACGTTTTGATCGCTTTGGGCCGCGGGCACGCCTCGCTTGGCCGGCCGTGCTAGAGTTCGAGCAGCGACCCTGCCATCCATAGGCCACATGACCGACACCGTCACGCTTGCCCAGCTCTCCGACGTGCATCTGGCGCCGGTGCCCGGCCTCACCTGGCGCCACCTCAACGTCAAGCGCGGCCTCGGTTACCTAAACTGGCAGCGCAGCCGCCGGTACGTGCACCGCCGGGCGAGCCTTGATCGCGTCGTTGCCGACCTCAAGGCGCACAAGCCCGATCACATCGCGGTCACCGGAGATCTGATCAACCTGGGCCTGCCGGCCGAATACGAGGCCGCGCTCGCGTGGCTCGAAGGCCTGGGGCCGCCGCGCGACGTGACCGTGATCCCCGGCAACCACGATATCTATACCCACGTGCACGATCATCCGGGCGTCACGCTCTGGGCGGACTACATGCGCGCCGATGCCTGGGGTGCGAAGCTTGCCCCTGATGGGGCCGACGGCTTTCCCTTCGTGCGCAGGATCGGCCCCGTGGCGCTCATCTGCTTGAACTCCGCGGAGAAAACCCCGCCCTTCGTCGCGGCAGGGCGGCTCGGGGAGGACCAGATCGCGGCGCTCGGCGTCCTATTGCAACGCACCGAGGCGGAGGGCCTTATCCGCGTCGTGCTGATCCATCACCCGCCGCTGCCTGGCCAAGCGCCGCCACGCCGGGCGTTGCGCGATGCGGAAGCGTTGGCGCGCGTCTTGATGTCATGCGGTGCCGAGTTGATTCTGCACGGGCATAACCATCGCGACAACCACGTTGATTTTGCTTGGGCGCGCGGGCGCATTCCCGTGCTTGGCGTCGCGTCGGGCTCCGGTGGGCGCGTGCACGGGCGCGAGCCGCTCGGGCGCTACAATCTCTTGCGCATCACGCGCACAGGCGCCGGCGCGCACATCGAGTGCACCACGCGCGGGCTCGATGCGACGGGCACGGTCGTCGAGCAGGTCGATCGCAGGCTGCTCGCGACTTAAGCGCCAGCCGGAGCCCTCAGGAGGACGCCTTCTCCAGAAGCTCCTCGCGGGTTTTCAGGATGTCGTTGACCTTGGTGGCGGGGATCTGGAACTCCCACCCCTTCGCCCGCTCCATCAGAGCCTCCGCGGCTTTTTTGGCCTCGCCGTCTCCGGTAGCCTCCATCGACAGCCACGCCGCTCCGCCGTCCCGCTCGATCGTGAACGTCACCGTGAGGCCGTTCTTCAGATTGAGAACCACCGTGTTCACCTTGTCGGCGGCTACCGAGTGCGCACGCTTGCGCACCTCATCGAAGTCGAAGGAGCTCGCCGCATCGGCGATGTCGTCGATGGAATTGGCGTACTTGACCTTCATGCCTTCGGGGATGTTCTGCAATTGGTGCTCGCTGCCGTCTGCAGAGAGCTCGATATTGACCTCCTCCTTGCCGGGCATGCGGACCGTCATGTGCTTGATGTCGCGGCGCGGGGTTTCGAACAGCCGCAGCTTGACCCAGTCGCGAAGCTGCGCGCCGGCGTTGATCTCCGTGTCGACCAGCCAGGATAGGTCCTCACCCGGGCGGCGGACGTAGGTGCCGCCTTTGCCGGAGCCGAACGCATCGGTGCGCTTCTTGCCGATGATGGCCTCGGCCACGGTCGATCCCTTGTCGTCGATGAGGCGGACGAGACGCGATGACGCGTTCTTCCCTTGCGGGTCCTCGAGACTCAAGAGCGCATAGCGATCCTTCTTGCGCGTCTTCGCCTCGACGAGATCGGCGTTGGCCATGCTGACGAGAAAGGCGCGTACCTTCTCAGGCGACGCCGGAAAGTCCTCACGCTCCTTGAGCAGCCAATCTTGCCCCTTACGCGCCAGCGTAAGCTTGTTGCCGCCCTGCTCGACTTCGATGCGGGCGATCTCAGGCGCGTTCCGCCGCAAGGTCTCAAACAGCGCAACGCCTTGCGGGGTCGCTTGCGTCCAGGGGACCGAGGTCGAGTACACGAGAATGGCCGCAACCAAACATACCGTTGCGGCGGCTGCCAGCGCGGCAAAGTGCTTCGGCGTCATGTGCCGTCCTCCCAATGGGCCTGCCTGTGGTTACCCGCTCTTGCGCTTGCGCACGCGCCAGAACGACCAACCCAAGCCCCCGAAGCCGATCATCAGGGGCACCAGGGCGATGTTGGTGAACTTGAGCCAGCCGTCGAGCCGGTCGATGTCGCGGCGCAGCGCCAGCTTCACGTCGCGCAGCTCGCGCCGCGTCGTCAGCATCTCGGCGCGGAACTTCTCCACCGCCTGGCGCTCACCCTCCGACAAGAGCACGGCACCGCCGGTGGAGGACTCGAGCTGGGTCAGCTCATCCTGCAGCTTCTTGAGCTTCTGCGTCAGCGCCTGCTCCTTCTCGCGGAACTGGCGCTCGGAGTCGCGGCGCAGGTCCTCCACCAACGTGAACGGCCGGTCGCTCACGCCGCGCGCGCGCAACGCGATGAGCGCGTCGCTGCCTGAAAGGTTCTCCAGCGCGCCGACGACCAGGGCCGCGTTGTGTGCGGTCGGCATGACGACCTGCTGGCCGAGCAGCTCGCGGCGATCGACCCAGAACTGGTCCGCCATCAGGTCGGTATCGGCGATGACGATGGCGTTCACTTTGCCTGTTTTGAGAGATTTGGGCGCGGTCTCGGCCGGTTTCGCCGCAGCGGCCTGATCCCTCTTTTCGGTCTTGGCGTTGCTCGTGGAGCTGGTGTCCGTCTTGCTATCCGTCTTGGTGGCGGCACCGGGCGGCCCGTCGGGAAACGCGGTCTTGGCCTCGCCCGTGACGCGGGCGGCCAGCACCAGCGGGTGCTGGAGCGGCTTGTAATTGCGCAGCAGTGCCAGAGGATCGGCGGCGGGGCCGACCTTTTTCACGTCGACCTCCATCGCGCGGGAACTCGTGTGCAACAGCGGTGTGACCGTCGGGCCGGCGCCGTCGATCCTTTTCAGGAAGCCAGGCGAGGCGAGGTTGAGTGTCTCGATCCCCGCGGAGAGCACGTCGCCCTCGTCGATGTTGCGCTTGTCGAGGGCGAGCCAGGCCACGTAGTCGGTCACCGGACCACTCTGGCTGAACTGCACGCGCCGGGCGTGGGCGATATCGGTCGCCACCTGGTCGTCGACAAAACCGACGCCCCAGCTCTTGAGCAGCTTGGCAAGCTGTTTCATGCCTCCCTTGTCCTTGCCAAGCGTCTGCATGTACGCCGCCTCCGGCATAGGATCGGCGAAGACGAGCGCCTTGCCGCCGCCGAGCACGTACTGGTCGATTGCGTAGGCCGCCTTATCCGTCAGCCCGGTCGGTTGCACGATCATGAGCACGTCGATATCGGAGGGGACCGAGGTGAGCGTCTGATCCAGCATGCGCACGTCGAAGAATTCCCGCAGCTGGTCCATGATCAGCCACGGCG
>CAYUBZ010000173.1:0-5420 GCA_964443205.1 uncultured Hyphomicrobium sp.
TCGAGGTCGTCGGCATCGGCAAGCCGATCGCGTCGTGCGCCATGGGCGTCACCGATCTGCCGCCGAACAAGGACGGCAGCCCTCGCGAAGTGTGCACCAACACCCCGCTCGTCAAGGCGGCGCGCGAGGGCGTGATGGAGTTCCTGCTCATCAATCATCCGCTCGATTGCCCGATCTGCGACCAGGGCGGCGAGTGCGATCTGCAGGACCAGGCCATGGCCTACGGTTTCGGCGGCTCGCGCTTTGCCGAGAACAAGCGCGCGGTCGAGGAGAAGTACATCGGGCCGCTGATCAAGACCTTCATGAACCGCTGCATCCACTGCACCCGCTGCGTACGCTTCATGACGGAGGTGGCGGGCGTGGAGGAGCTCGGCGCCATCGGCCGCGGCGAGGACATGGAGATCACCACCTATCTCGACCGCGGGATTTTGTCGGAGCTGTCGGCCAACGTGAACGACTTGTGCCCCGTGGGCGCGCTGACGCACCGGCCCTGGTCCTACATCGCGCGCCCCTGGGAGCTGGAGAAGACGGAATCGATCGACGTCATGGACGCGGTGGGCTCGGCCATCCGCGTCGACACGCGCGGGCGCGAGGTGATGCGCGTTCTGCCGCGCATCAACGACGACGTGAACGAGGAATGGATCTCCGACAAGACGCGCTTTGCCTGCGACGGCCTCAGGACCCAGCGGCTCGACCACCCGTTCGTGCGGGAGAACGGCAAGCTGCGGCCCGCCAGCTGGGACGAGGCGCTCGCGCTTGTGGCGGAGAAGCTCAAGGAGGCCAAGCCGGCCCGTATCGGCGCCATCGCCGGCGACCTCGCCGGTGCCGAAGAAATGTTCGCCCTCAAGGACTTGCTTGGGCGGCTCGACGTGAAGAGCCTCGACTGCCGCCAGGATGGCGCAGCCCTCAATCCCGCGCAGGGGCGCGCGAGCTACCTTTTCAACGCAACCATCGCCGGCATCGATAAGGCGGATGCGATCCTCCTCGTCGGCACCAACCCGCGCATCGAGGCGGCCGTCCTCAACGGGCGCATCCACGGGCGCTGGCGCCGGGGTGGGCTCAAGGTCGGCCTCATCGGCGAGCAGGCGGCGCTCACCTACCCTTACGAGTATCTGGGTGCCGGCCCGCAGACGCTCACCGAGCTGTCGGAAGGCCGCCACTCCTTTGCCCAGACCCTGAAAGAGGCGCAGCACCCGATGGTGATCGTGGGCGCGGGTGCCGCCGCGCGCGCCGATGGCGCCGCCGTGCTCGGCCTTGCTGCGCGCATCGCGCTTGCCGCCATGGAAGGCAAGGAGGCGGGCTGGAACGCCTTTAACGTGTTGCACACGGCGGCCTCGCGCGTCGCCGGCCTCGACTTGGGATTCGTGCCGGCGGACAAGACTGCCCTCGATGCTCCGGGCCTTGTCGCGGCGATGGCCAAGGACAAGCTCGACGTCCTCTATCTTCTAGGCGCCGACGAGATCGATCTGCCGGAGGCGGGATCGGCTTTCGTCGTCTACCAGGGCAGCCACGGCGACAAGAGCGCCCACCGCGCCGACGTCATCCTGCCGGGCGCCGCCTACACGGAGAAGAGCGCGACCTACGTGAACACGGAAGGCCGCGCGCAGATGACCGAGCGCGCCGCCTTTCCGCCGGGCCAGGCGAAAGAGGATTGGGCCATCATTCGTGCGCTCTCCGCCCTCGTCGCGCAAACGCTTCCCTACGATACGCTGGCTGCCTTGCGCACGGCGATGTATGCGGCGGCACCTCAGCTTGCCAGAATCGGCACGCTTGAGGCGGCCGGCCAGGACGGCGTGCAGGCACTCGCCAAGAAAGGCTCACCCGTTACCAAGGATCCCTTCGCCTCGCCCGTCGCCGACTTCTACCTGACCAACCCGATCGCGCGCGCCTCCGCCGTCATGGCGGAGATGAGCGCGCTGAAGAAGAGCATGGGCGCGGCCTCGCGCCTCAAGGCAGCCGAGTGAGGACGCCCGCCCATGAGCGATAGCACGTTGCAAGCCTGGTGGGACTACGGCCTCTGGCTCGTGATCATGGTGGGCTGGAGCCTGCTCACGCTCGTCGTCCTGTTGGTGATCGTCGCCTTCCTGCTGCTCATGGACCGCAAGGTGTGGGCGGCGGTGCAGATGCGGCGCGGACCCAACGTCGTCGGCGCCTTCGGCCTGCTGCAATCGTTTGCCGACCTGCTGAAGTTCGTGTTCAAGGAGCCGATCATCCCGGCCGGCGCCAACAAGGGCGTCTTCCTGCTGGCACCGATCGCCACCGCGACGTTTGCGCTGGCCGCCTGGGCGGTTATCCCGTTGAACGAGAACGCGCTGGGCCGGTGGGTGATCTCCGACATGAACGTCGGCGTCCTCTATCTGCTGGCCCTGTCGTCGCTCGCCGTCTACGGCATCATCATGGCCGGCTGGGCGTCGAACTCCAAATATCCGTTCATGGGCTCGCTGCGCTCGGCCGCGCAGATGGTCTCCTATGAGGTCTCGATCGGTTTCGTGATCATTACGGTGATCTTGTGCGTGGGCTCGCTCAACCTGACCGACATCGTCAACGCGCAAACGAGCGGGCTTGGCACGCATCGCGGGTTGCCGAACTCCGTGCTCGATTGGTACTGGCTGCCGCTGCTGCCCATGTTCGTCGTGTTCTTCGTCTCGGCCCTTGCCGAGACCAACCGGCCGCCCTTCGATCTCGTCGAGGCGGAATCGGAGCTCGTCGCCGGCTTCATGGTGGAATACTCCTCCACGCCCTATCTGTTGTTCATGCTGGGCGAGTACGTGTCGATCGTCACCATGTGCGCGCTGACGACGATCCTGTTCTTGGGCGGCTGGCTGCCGCCGGTGGCGGTGGCGCCGCTCACCTGGGTGCCCGGCATCTTCTGGTTTGCCGGCAAATGCGTGCTCGTCTTCTTCATGTTCGCGATGGTGAAGGCGATCGTGCCGCGCTACCGCTACGACCAGCTCATGCGGCTGGGCTGGAAGGTGTTCCTGCCACTGTCCTTGGCCATGGTCGTCATCGTGGCGGGCGTGCTGCAGTATGGCGACGGCGGCCGTTGGCTGACGGGAGGCTAAGACTTGAGCCCGGCGATGACAGGAGCATGGTTCGGAGCGGCGCTGGGGCTTTTGAGCTTCGCGGTTCTTCGATGGGCGGCGACGAGAATGGAGCAGGGCGCAGCCGATGAGCACAAGAGGAGATCGGCATCCCTCATTCGTATGACTGCGTTCGCCGATCTCATGCTGTTCCCCGTCATCGGCTACCTGGCCGGCCCCATGGTGCTCAACGGATGAAGTCTGGAAAGAGACGCCAATGAACGTTGCACGGTCGATGAGAGCGCTCTTCCTGTGGGAGTTCGTTACCGCTTTCGGGCTCGCCATGCGCTACTTCTTCTCCAAGAAGAAGACGCTCGACTACCCCTTCGAGCGCGGGCCCCTCTCGCCGCGCTTCCGCGGCGAGCACGCGCTCAGGCGCTATCCCAACGGCGAGGAGCGCTGCATCGCCTGCAAGCTTTGCGAGGCGATCTGCCCGGCGCAGGCCATCACCATCGAGGCCGGCCCGCGGCGCAACGACGGCACGCGGCGCACCACGCGCTACGACATCGACATGGTGAAGTGCATCTACTGCGGGCTTTGCCAGGAGGCGTGCCCGGTTGATGCCATCGTCGAAGGACCCAATTTCGAGTTCGCGACCGAGACGCGCGAGGAGCTCTACTACAACAAGGAGAAACTGCTCGATAACGGCGACAGGTGGGAACGCGAGATCGCCAAGAATCTCGTTCTCGACGCGCCCTATCGCTGAACGCGCCGCGGGGGGGACCCGGGGCTCTGTGCACAAAGCGTCCTCGCGGCGCTTGGATTGTCGGGGCGCATGGGGTACTCACCCTATCGCCGGGTAAATGCGGACGGTGCCGCCACTTCGGAGCGGCGCGCTTCCTTGAAGCGCACCGGCGTGGCGGACGATTGAGGGCGCTGGAACTGGACCGATGGCTCTGACGGCGGGGTTTTTCTATCTTTTCGCGGTTTTCTCGGTCGTCGCCGGGGTCATGGTGATCGTGGCCAAGAACCCCGTGCACGCCGTGTTGTATCTGATCCTCGCCTTCTTCAACGCCGCCGGCCTTTTCATCCTTTTGGGCGCCGAGTTCCTGGCGATGATCCTGATCATCGTCTACGTCGGCGCGGTGGCGGTGCTGTTTCTCTTCGTCGTCATGATGCTCGATGTCGACTTTGCCGAGCTCAAGGCCGGCTTCATCAAGAACGCTCCCGTCGGTCTCCTCGTCGGCGCCATCGTGCTGGCCGAGCTCATCTTGCTGTTCTTCGGCCGCGGTTTCGGGCTCGGCGTCACGCATCCGCCGGGAGCGGGCGCCGCTCAGGCGGCGGCCGATGTCACCAACACCCAGGCGCTGGGGCTCGTCCTCTATACGAAGTACGTCTACTTTTTCGAGGTTGCGGGCCTCATCCTGCTGGTGGCGATGATCGGCGCCATCGTGCTGACGCTGCAACACAAGCCGGGCGTGAGGCGTCAGTCGATCGCGGCTCAGGTCGCGCGCTCGCCCAAGACCGGCGTCGAGGTGGTCAAGGTGGCATCGGGCGAGGCGATCATTCCCGCCGCCGACGGGCAAGGTTGAGGAGGGGGCGGGGCGGATGACGATCGGCATCGGACATTATCTGACGGTCGCGGCTATCCTCTTCACGCTGGGCATGCTGGGCATCTTCCTCAACCGCAAGAACGTCATCATCATCCTGATGTCGATCGAGCTGATGCTGCTCGCGGTCAATATCAACTTCGTGGCGTTCTCATACTACCTGGGCGACATCGTCGGGCAGGTGTTCACCCTGTTCAACCTGACGGTCGCGGCGGCGGAAGCGGCCATCGGGCTGGCTATCGTCGTCGTCTACTTCCGCAACCGCGGCTCGATCGCGGTGGAAGACATCAACATGATGAAGGGCTGAGGGGGAGCGCGCGCGCATGATCTACTCGGCCATCGTCTTTCTCCCGGGCCTGGGCGCGCTGATCGTCGGCTTCTTCGGCCGGCTGCTGGGGGTGCGCCCCTCGGAGATGATCACCTGCGGGCTGATGATCGTCTCCTGCCTGCTGTCCTGGATCGTGTTCTGGCGCATGGGCTTCGGGCACGAGACGGCGCACGTCGCCATCGAGCGATGGATCACGTCGGGAGAGCTCGACGTCGCCTGGGCCTTCAAGATCGACACGCTGACGGCGGTGATGTTCGTCGTCGTGACGACCGTGTCGGGGCTCGTGCACGTCTATTCGATCGGCTACATGGACGAGGACCCCTCGCGCCCGCGCTTCTTCTCCTACCTGTCCGGCTTCACCTTCTCCATGCTGATGCTGGTGACGTCCGACAACCTGGTGCAGCTCTTCTTCGGATGGGAAGGCGTCGGCCTCTTCTCCTACCTCCTGATCGGCTTCTGGTA
>CAYUBZ010000174.1:0-5419 GCA_964443205.1 uncultured Hyphomicrobium sp.
GTGAGGCTGGCGGACCAGGCGAATTTATCTTCGGCCAAGGCCGTGCCCGACAAGGCAAAAAGTGCAACACCTGCAGACCCACATAGGGCTGCTACTCTACGAGATACGGCCATGATGGAACACACCCCCGTTACGCTACTGACTCCAAAGCGCCGACTCGTCATGGCCGCACTTGCGCGGCGTTTCTTCGAACGCTTCTTGCTTGTAGATAAAGTCGTAAACGGCCCTGTGCTCAAGCTAAAATGACGTGGAACCGCGTCTCCTTCACAACCGTGTCACATCAAAGCAACGCGCTACAACTTTTGACTATTTATCGTACAGAGATCGCCCGGCGAACCGGCAAAAGCCGCCCCTCAATAGGGAGAAGACTGACTAATCTGCACAATATTTGGGCGTTTCTTCTTGATGCGCGAAGGGCACGGATCTACTCGATCCCGCTGGCACCGCTTCGGGCCTGGAAATGCGCGCGCCGAAGCTGCAATCGTTAGGCGAATGTCTGGCACCTCTCCCCATCGGACGGCTCTCATCACCGGCGCGGCGCGGCGCATCGGCCGCGCAATCGCGCTCGATCTGGCGGCGCACGGCTGGCACGTCGGCATCCACTACCGGCGCTCGCGAGACGACGCCCAAAAGCTTACCCAAGAGATCGCCGCCGCCGGTGGGACTGCCGCGGCACTCGCCTGCAACCTGGCCGATGCTGACGATGTGCGCTCGCTGATCGCGCGGTGCGCCGAGGCGCTCGGGGCACCGACCTGCCTCGTCAACAATGCCTCGGAGTTCACGCCCGACACTTTGGCGTCGCTCACCTTGTCGAGCTGGGAGGCGCATCTCGACACCAACCTGAAGGCGCCGGTGTTTCTCGCGCAGGCGCTTTATGTGAATTTGCCCGACGGCGTGGAAGGCAACGTCATCAACATCATCGACCAGAGGGTGTGGCGGCCCACGCCGGAGTTCTTCTCCTACACCATCTCCAAAACCGGGCTTTGGACCGCAACGCAGACGCTGGCCCAAGCCATGGCGCCGCGGGTGCGCGTCAATGCCATCGGACCCGGCCCGGTGCTCCAGAGCGTGTACCAGACCGAGGGAGACTTCGAGGCCGAACAGTCGGCAACGCTTCTGAGCCGCGGGCCGACGCTTTCCGAGATTGCCGCCGCCGTGCGCTTCATTCTGGATACGCCCTCCATGACCGGCCAGATGATCGCGCTGGATGGCGGCCAGCACCTCACCTGAGCCGCTGGCCGGCTGCAGCCGCCGTTAAGCAACCGCAGCGGTCCGGGTTGGTGCCACAATTCCTCCCCTCGACGCCCCAACTGGCGCCCCATTGCTGCGCAAGCTGCGATCTGCCGTCCAACGAGATGTAAACCAGCCGTTAACGTTAAGGCTTTAAGAACGTTTGTCGGTTTGTTGGGGGTTACCGAAAAAGCGCTGCGCCGCGTTCAAAAAACGGGTGTTTCTCATGACGACGAGACTCTTCAGAGCATCACTGTCGATGGCTCTTGCCGCCGCGTTCATCCTTCCCGCCGCCGCCGCCGACCTCCCCGGCATCAAGGTGTCCGACACCAATCAGGTGCCCGCCTGCGCCACGCCAGGGCGATTGATGGCCTACCTGCGCGAGCGCAACCCCAGCTTCGACGACCGCTTCGACGGGGTCGCAACACAATACATGCGCTACGGGGAGGAGCTGGGCGTCCGCTGGGATATGGCCTTCTTCCAGATGATCCTCGAGACCGGCGCCTTGAGCTACACCGGTGACGTGCGCGCCGACCAGAACAACTTCGCCGGCCTCGGTGCCGCGGGGCGCGGCAAGCACGGCGAGCGCTTCGCCGACATCGCGAGCGGCGTGAAAGCGCATCTGCAGCACCTCTTGATGTATGCGGGCGATCATGTCGACGATCCGGTCGCGGAACGCACGCGCAAGATCCAGGAATGGGGCGTGCTGACGGATTGGCAGAAGTCCGTCGAAGGGCCGATGACGTTCACGCTGCTGGCCCAGCAGTGGGCGCCGGGCTCGCGCGGCTATGTGCGCGACATCGCCACGATCAGCGAGGGCTTCTACGACAAGGTCTGCAACGCTCCCGACCCCCGGCCCGAGCTCGTGCAGGAGGCCCGTATGGGGCGCGAGACCAAGCCCGAGACGCAGGTTGCCGCGGCGCCAGCCGCACCCGGCGCGGTCGTGACCGATCCCGCCGTCAGCGACACCAAACAAGTGTCGGGCGCCAAGATCGCAGAGCGGGCCATCGAGCAGGCCCGCAAGGAAGACCCGCCCCTCACCGGCTTGGGCGCCGGGATGCTGGGTAGTACCGCCGGGGCCGCGAAGATCGTCCCGGAACCGCAGACGGACGCGGCAAAGGCGCCACCGGCCGCGGCACCGCCGGCCGTTACGCTTCTGAACCCCGCCAAGACCGACGCGGGCCCGTCGGAAGCGACTGCGACCGAGACCGCCAAGCCCGCGGCAAACACGGATCGCGCGCAGGGGGCAGATATCCAGACCGCCTCCGTCGCGGGTGCGGCTACTCAGATGAAGCTGCCGCCCCCTTCCAAGTCATCGGCAACGGGCAAGTGCAAGGTGTGGACCGCCAGCTACGGCGGCCAGCGCGCCATCCTCATCAAGGCCACGGCCGAAGGCATGGTCAACTACACCGTGCTCGACGTGAACGAGGCTTCCGAGAAACGTGAGGTGGACGCCTACATCGCCGCCTATGCCAAGGGCGGCGAGAGCGTCGGCGCTTTTTCCAACCAGACCAAGGCGCTCGACAAAGCCTTCGAGCTCTGCCCCGAGGGCTGAGCATCGAGTCTAGCGCCTGCTGAGACTGCCGGCGACGGAGCGGATCGGCCTGCGAGCCGTAGTTTAAGTGCGAGAATAGGATCGCGATGCCCCCCCCGGCGAAACGAGCCCCCTCCTGGCTATCGGCATGGTGCGGCCGCGGCGTATGTGCCGCCCTCGCCCTGAGCTTGCCCGTGGCGGCGGCACTTGCGGCAACCCCGCAGATCCGCACGTCCGCCTCGAACGCGGTGCCGCAGTGCGTCACGCCTGAGCGCCTGATGTCATTTCTCAAGCAGCGCAATCCCAATCTGGCGCCGCGCTTTGCCAACATCGCCGCCTACTACAAGCGCCATGGCGAAAGGTGGGGTGTGCGGTGGGACTATGCCTTCTTTCAGATGGCGGTGGAGACGAACTTTCTCTCCTACAAGCGCGGGAACGGAGGGTGGGGCGACGTCGATCCGCGCCAGAACAACTTTGCAGGCCTGGGGACGACAGGCGGCGGCGTGGCCGGTGACAGCTATCCCGATGTCAGCACCGGCGTGCTCGCGCAGATCCAGCATCTCGTCGTCTACTCGGGCCAGCGCATCGCCGATCCGGTCGGCGCGCGCACCAAGCTCAGCCAGGACGACATCCTCGACTCGACCGCGGACCTGAAGGGACGCATGACTTTCGCCGATCTCTCGCGCCGCTGGGCCGCCGACAAGCACTATGGCGCCTCCATCGAATGGGTCGCGAGCAGCTTTCGCGCCAAGTACTGCAAGGGAGATGCGCTGCGCGCGGATGCCAAGCCGAAGGCCAACGCCAAGGTGAAGATGCGGACCGCCAATGCGACAACGCTGCCGCCGGTCACGGCGCTCGGCGGTCCGGCGGCGGCTAAGGGGGCAGCGCCGGCATCGCCTGTGCGCACGATCTGGTCGCAGTCGACACATCGGGAGCAGGCTATCCACCTCGCCGACGACAACGCGCCCCCGGCGCGCGCCAAGCCGGCGGTGCCCACGCCCGCGCTGCCGGAGAGGGCGGCGTCTGCCCGCGCGAGGGCACGCCCTGAAACCGTCGCTGCCACGATGCCGATCGTGGCGCCGCCCCCGATAGAGGTAACGCCGGCCCTCAAGCCTGCGCTGCTTCCGGTCTCGAACGAGGAGCCGCGGGCCTTCGCCTTCGCCGGCGCGATGGCGGCGGCCGCAGCAACGCTGCCGACTACGCACCCCGCCAGTGCCAGGCGCTGCCGCGTGCTTTCCGCGAGCTACGGAGGACGCAAGACGCTTCTGGTGCGCGCGGACGACGGCGCCGAGGTGCGCTACACCGCGCTGACCGTGTTCGCCGGTTTCGAGGAGTCGATGCTGGCCGGCTACCTGAAGGCGCACGCGCCGGGCGGAACGAGCGTCGGCGCATTCGACAGCAAGGACGCAGCGCTCGCCAGGGCGCGGCAGCTATGCCCCGAAGAGGCAGAGGCCCCGTTGATCAAGGGCGCGCGCAACGGCTAGCCGGCGGTCACGTCCAGGCTCAGTGGCCAGCCATCGCGTCCGCCAGGCTCATGTCATTCCCGCGCCAGCTGAACGTGTTGCCAAGCCACGCCTGCGCCCACAGCACCGGCAGCATGAGATCGCGCACGAGCCATGCGAGCGGCGACCACGTTCCAACGTGCCAGCCCGCCGTGCGGGCGAGGAACGCTTCGCACGCGTACCAGTAGGCGGCCAACGCGGCGACGGTGGCCACGACCGGCAGATCGGCGGCGTAGGCCGCGTAGCCTGCAGCCAGCAGCGGGGCGAGGCTTCCCGAAAGGATCTCAGGCAGGAAGAAGGCCGGAAACGTCGCCCGCCTGAGCTTTGCCCAGCGCGCCTGCCGCGACCAGACCTGAGCGACGGACCGCCGACCCAGCGGCTGGGCGAAGGCGCGGTCGACGAGCCGCACGCGCCGGCCCGCGCCGCGCACCACTTTGGTGGCGGCGGCATCCTCCGCGATCTCGCCGCCAAGGGCGCGGATCCCGCCCGCCTGCTCCAGATCCGCACGGCGCCAGAGCATGGTCTTGCCCTGAGCGAAGCCTAAGCCCACGGTGTCGGCGGCATATTGCCAGCGCGCCTGATAGGTATTGAGAAAGGCGCATTCGACCTCGGCCCAAAAGCCGCGCGGGCTGCAGCCGATCGGAGGCGCGCACAACAGCCCGGTGTCGCTGCGCCAGCCCGCGAGCAGACGCTGCAGATAGTCGGGCGGCATCAGCACATTGCTGTCGGCCATCACGATCCAATCGTGACGCGCCGCGCGCCACCCCTTGATGAGATTATTGAGCTTGGGGTTCGACGTCACAGCGTCGTCGCCGATGAGCAGCCGCGCGGCAACGGTTGGATGCTCGACCATCAACCGCCGTATCGCCGGCACGGCGGGGTCGTCCGCATTGGCACAGCACAGGATCAGCTCGTAGGCCGGGTAAGTGAGCGCGAAGCCCGAACGCAACGTCATCTCGTCGTAGGGGTCAAGCCCGCGAACCGGACGCAGCACGCTCACCGGGACCGCCATTGGGGTCCAAGTGGTCGTCCGTCGGAAACGGAAAACGGCGAGAAGCGTGCTGGCGAGTTGAAGAAGCGTGGCGAGCAGAGCGAAGAGCGCGCACGCCCAGACGAGCTCGATCATCGGCTACCTTGCGCAACGAGCGAAAGG
>CAYUBZ010000175.1:0-5373 GCA_964443205.1 uncultured Hyphomicrobium sp.
GCCTTTTTCCGTCTCGGCTTGGCTGCCGCCTTCCGGCGGGCGACGCCGAGGGCGCTGCGCGCCCACTCGACCATCTCCTCTGAATCATCGAGCAACCGCTCCGGAATGCGCCAGTAGGACATGGCGATGGTCCTGCCGCGCCCTGCATACACGAAGGGGCCCTGCCCCTCCGCCTCGAAGGCGCGCTTCGTCGCGTCGTCGGCCTTGAGATAGAGCGTGTCGTCGGCGATGAGCCCGAACATCACGCCGTCGGCGTAGACGCCCGCACCGCCGAACATGCGGCGCACGCTCACCGGGCCAAGCCCGGAGAGCGCGTCCTTCACAAGCTCGACGAACCCGTTGCTCGCGGTCATGGCGCCGATACTAGCGCGGCGGCTGCGGACGAGGCTTCCTAAAATGCGCTGCCGGGCTCTTTGAGAAAGGCCTCCTCGTCCGGCGTGGACGCGCGCGCCAGCACGGCATTGCGATGGGGAAAGCGGCCGAAGCGGTCGATGACGGCCTTGTGCGCCAGCGCATAGCGCGCGAACTCCTCATCGCCGAGGGTTGCGATCAGCTCGACAGCGCGCGCCTGATCGCCCTTGTCCTCGCTGTGCTCGAACGGCAGATAGAGAAAGACGCGCTGCTCGGGAGCGAGCGTCTTGTCGTACCCGCACGCGATGGCGCCGCGCGCCACCTGCAGCGCAAGCGCGTCGGTTGCGAAGGCCTGGGCCGTGTCGCGGAAGATGTTGCGGGGGAACTGGTCGAGAACAATGACGGTCGCGAGCGCGCGCTCGGCACTTACCAGCGCATCGTCGGCCGGCCACGTCGCCAATACCTCGTAGAGCAGCAGAAACCGCCGGCGGATTTCGGAATCGACGGACGTATCCTTGCGGAACCAGCCCGCGCGCCCCAGCTCCCTAAACCAGAAACCGAGCACGTCGCCGATCCACTCCTCGCTGGCGGCGGCGTCGGTCATCGGTGGAGCTCAGTCCTCCTGCGCCAGCGCCTTCGCCTCGGCGGCCGGCACCAGATTGACGCTTTCCCCGCAGCCGCAGGCGCCCTGCTGATTGGGGTTGTTGAACACGAACTGGCTCGCGAGCTTGTCCGACTGATAGTCCATCTCGGTGCCGAGCAGATACATGATCGCGGTCGGCTCGATCAGCAGCACCGCGCCCTCGTGCTCCACCACCTCGTCGTGCGGCTCCTTGGTCTGGGCCACCGTCATGGTGTACTCCATGCCCGCGCAGCCGCCCTTCTTGACGCCGATCCTGAGACCCAGCGCTCCCGGATTGGCGGCCATGATGGCCTCCACGCGCCGGGCGGCGGCATCCGTCAGGGTCACGACCTTGGGCATCATGCGCAGCGTGGGCATCTCATCTCACCTAGCAAGCCTCTCGACCTTCATATAAGGCACGGCGGCGGCGCTGCCAAAGGGCAGCACCTCTTTTGAATTAGAACATGTTGAGCGCAAGGCGCGCCTCGTCCGACATGCGGCTCATGTCCCAGGGCGGGTCGAACGTCATGGTGACCGTGGTGTTGGCGACGCCCGGCACCGCGTTGACCGCGTTCTCCACCCATTTGGGCATCTCGCCGGCGACCGGGCACGCCGGCGCCGTCAGCGTCATGGCGATGGCGACGTTCCGCTCCCCATCGATGGCGATATCATAGATGAGCCCCAGCTCGTAGATGTCGGCGGGGATCTCCGGGTCGTACACCGTCTTCAGGGCTGCGACGATCTCAGCCTGCAAGCGCTCGTGCTCATCCGGCGGCAGCGCGGTGGCGGCACCGGGCGCGCTTGCGACCTGCGCAGGCGCCGCCTCGGACGTCTCCGGCGCTGCCGCAGGCGTCTCGGGCCGATCCTGCTCCAATGGTTTGCCTTCCATCTTTTACTCTCCGAGAGGCGTCCCCTCTCCTTAGGCGAACAATTCGTGGGCGCGTTTGAGCGCCTCGACCAGCGCGTCGACTTCCTGCTTGGTGTTGTACATCGCGAACGAGGCCCGGCAGACCGCCGTGACGCCTAAGCGCTCCATCAGCGGCTGCGCGCAGTGATGACCGGCGCGCACCGCGACGCCCGAGCGGTCGATGATGGTCGCGATGTCGTGGGGATGCAGGCCATCGACGGTGAAGGAGATGATCGCCCCCTTGCCCGGCGCGGTTCCGTAAATTTTCAGCCAAGGCAGCTCGGCAAGGCGCGCGTGCGCATACGTGCGCAGCTCCGCCTCGTGGCGCGCGATCCGGTCGCGCCCCACCTGCATCATGTAGTTGAGGCCTGCGCCCAAACCGATCGCCTCCACGATGGGCGGCGTGCCGGCCTCGAACTTCTGCGGCGTCTTGCCGTAGACGATGCCGTCGACATGCACCGACTCGATCATGTTGCCGCCGCCCTGGTAGGGCGGCATGGCGTCGAGGTGCGCCTTCTTGGCGTAGAGCACGCCGATGCCAGAGGGCCCGTAGGTCTTGTGGCCGGTGAAGACGTAGAAGTCGCAGTCGAGGTCGCGCACGTCGACGGTCATGTGCACGGCCGCCTGGCTGCCGTCGACCAGCACGGGGATGCCGCGGTCGTGCGCCAGCCGGATGATCTCCTTGACCGGCACCACCGTCCCCAGCACGTTCGACATGTGCGTGATGGCGACGAGCTTGGTGCGCGGCGTCAACAGCCGCTCGAACTCCTCAAACAGCAGCTCGCCGGTGTCGGCGATCGGCGCCCACTTGAGCACGGCGCCGCTGCGCTCGCGGTGGAAGTGCCAGGGGACGATGTTGGAGTGGTGCTCCATGATCGAGAGCACGATCTCGTCGCCCTCGCCGATCTTGAGGCCGCCGAAGGAGTCGGCCACCAGATTGATGGCGGCGGTGGCGTTGCGCGTAAAGATGATCTCGTCAGCGCTCCCGGCATTCAAGAAACGCCGCGCCAGCTCGCGGGCATCCTCGTACTTGGAGGTGGCGGTATTGGACAGATAGTGCAGCCCGCGATGCACGTTCGCGTACTCGAAGCGATAGATGTGGTCCATCGTCTCGATGACGGAGCGCGGCTTTTGGGCCGACGCCGCGTTGTCGAGATAGACCAGCGGCTTGCCGTAGACTTCCCGATAGAGAATGGGGAAATCGGCGCGGATGTGCCCCACGTCGTAGGGCTCCGCGCCCGGCACCGTGGGGCGCCCTGGGCCGCGCTCGATCTCTTGCGTCTCGATCGCCGGGGTGTCGCGAGTCTCAGCTGCCATCATGCCCTCTTTGCCGCCGCGGCCTCGTCGAGCCAGCGCCGCGCCAGCACGGTCAAGGCCTCGCGCACGTCCTCGCACTCCACTTTCTGGAGCGCCTCTCCAATAAACGATTCGATCAGCAAAGCCCGGGCCTCGGCCTCGGGAATGCCGCGCGAGCGACAATAGAATAGCAGATCCTCGTCCAGATCGACGCTGGTCGAGCCGTGCCCGCAGACGACGTCGTCGGCAAAGATCTCCAGCTCCGGCTTGGAGTCGAACTCCGCCTCCGGCGACAGCATGAGGACCTGCGCCATCTGCTTGCCGTCGGACTTCTGTGCGTCCGGGCGCACGATGACCTTGCCCTGGAAGATGCCGCGCGCATGGTCCTCCAGCACGCCTTTGAACAATTCGCGGCTGGTGCAGCCGGGCACCGCGTGATCGACGGTGAGCGTCGTGTCGACGTGCTGGGTCTCGCGTGCCAGAAAGGCACCGGAGAGATCGAGATTGGCGCCCTCGCCCTTGAAGGTGAGGCTGAGCTGGTTGCGCGCCAACCCCACGCCGGAGGTGAACTGGAAGCCGCGGTAGTCGCTTTTGGCGCCGAGCTCCACCAGCCAATTCGCCAGATGCGTGACGCGGCCCGCGTCGGCCGTGCACTTGATGTGCGTCACCGACGCGCCCTCGCCCACGGCGATCTCGGTCGCCGTGTTGTGCTGTCCGCTCTCCGCGGCCCCCGGCACCGAGACGTACGCCTCGATGATGGTGGCCTCAGCGCCGTCGCCGACGCTCACCACGTTGCGGGTGGCGACAAGGTGCGGCTTGGCGCCAGCGCGCAGGTAAACCAGGAGCAGCGGCTTTCGCAGCTTGGCCTTCTTGGCGATCGCCACCACCGCGCCGTCGGTGACGTAGGCGGTGTTCAACGCCAGCACCGCATCGTCGTCGCGTCCGTCGAGGCGCAGCAAGTCGGCCGCGGCCTTGTCGCTCTTGTCGTCGAGCGCGGCCGAAAGCGGGCTGCCTAAGATGTCCTTGAGGCTGGCGAGTTGCGACAGCTCGGGCCGGTAGGCGCCGTTGACGAACACCGCCCGGTCCGCGGCGATCCTGGCCAGCGGACCCAGCGCGGCTGCGACATCTGCCTCCGTCACCGGCGTTTCATCGCCGACGTCGGGCGGCAGCGCCTCCTTCAGGAGGTTGCGCAAATCGGTGTACTTCCACGCCTCGATGCGCCGGTGCGGCAATCCCAGCGACTCGAAGCGGCCGATCGCGCGCTCGCGCACATCGCGCACACCGTCCCCGCCGGGAAGCTCGTCGGCGATCGCCGCATAGGCCTCGCTCAAGCCCTGCTCCGCCTTGGTCTTTAGAACCGCCACGTTCATCTCGCGCCTCCCCAGCGCTTGCTCGTTTTGCGCCGGCGCGCGGGCCTCGGGCCGCTCCGCTTCGGCCAATCCGTCCGAGCCCACGCCGATGGGCAGTTTTCCTTCCATGCTCACGCGGCTTTCCCCTGATACGCGGCGTAGCCGGACTCTTCGAGCTCCAGCGCGAGCTCAGGCCCGCCGGACTTCTCGATGCGGCCGTCGACCATCACGTGCACCCGGTCGGGCACGATGTAGTTCAACAGCCGCTGATAGTGGGTGATGACCAGCATCGCCCGGTCCTTTGCCCGCATGGCATTGACGCCGTCGGCGACGATGCGCAGCGCGTCGATGTCGAGGCCTGAATCGGTCTCGTCCAGCACGCACAGCGTCGGCTCGAGAACTTCCATCTGCAGAATCTCGGAGCGCTTCTTCTCGCCGCCCGAGAAGCCGACGTTGACGGGGCGCTTCAACATTTCCATGTCGATCGACAGTTTGGCCGCCTTCTCTTTGACCAGCTTCATGAAGTCGGGCGTGGAGAATTCCGGTGACCCTCGCGCCTTGCGCACGGCGTTGAGCGCGGTGCGCAGGAAGGTGAGGCTCGCGACGCCCGGGATCTCGATCGGGTACTGGAAGGCGAGGAAGACGCCCTTGGCCGCCCGCTCCTCGGGCTCCATCTCCAGCACGCTCTCGCCGTTCCAGAGGATGTCGCCCTTGGTCACCTCGTAGTCGGGGCGGCCGGCCAGCACGTAGGCGAGCGTCGACTTGCCCGATCCGTTGGGGCCCATGATCGCGTGGACTTCCCCCTTGGGGAGTTTCAGCGAGAGCCCTTTGAGGATCTGGCGGTCCTC
>CAYUBZ010000176.1:0-5373 GCA_964443205.1 uncultured Hyphomicrobium sp.
TCGAGTGAGCGCGTGGTGGTGATCTCTGCGAGCTTTTCCATATCGAGGTCGCGCGCCAGGCGCTGCCACGCGATCACGCGGCGTGTCTTCGGGGCCATGACGCTGTCGATGCCGATGAGCGTGACCCCGCGCAGAATGAAAGGCGCCACCGAGCCCGGCAGGTCCATCCCTTGCGCAAGCCCGGTCGCGGCCACCGCGCCGGCGTACTGCGTCATCGAGAGGGCGTTGGCGAGCGTGTTTGAGCCTGCCACGTCGATGGCCCCTGCCCAGCGCTCTTTCGCTAGGGCGCGCGCCGGACCCGACAACTCACCACGGTCGATGATCTCATTGGCGCCGAGCGAGGTGAGGTAGTCCGCTTCCTGCGGTCGCCCGGTCGATGCGATCACGTGATAGCCGAGCTTCGACAATAGCGAGACCGCCACGCTGCCGACGCCGCCCGCTGCCCCGGTGACCAGCACAGGCCCCTTGTCGGGCCCGACCTCGTGCGCCTCGAGCGCCAGCACCGCCAGCATGGCGGTATAGCCGGCCGTGCCGATAGCCATCGTCTGGGCGTTCGTGAAAACGGGGGGACGCTTGACGAGCCAATCGCCCTTCACCCGGGCGCGCTCGGCGTAGCCGCCGTGGTGCCGCTCGCCGCATCCCCAGCCGTTGAGGATTACATCGTCGCCCGTCGCGAACTCGGGGCTCGATGAGGCGATCACGGTGCCAGCGAAGTCGATTCCGGGAATGAGCGGAAGTCGCAGCCCCGGCAGCTTGCCCGTCAGCGCCAACCCATCCTTGTAATTGATCGTCGAGTGCGTGACGCGCACGGTGACGTCACCCTCCATCAGATCGCTGTCGGTGAGTTGCTGCCACGAGGGGCGCGGGGGGCCCTCGCCCCTCGCCACAACCAGAGCCTTGAAGCTCGCCATGAACGTTCTCCCCGCGCAAATTCTGGCCGGCGTCAGTCGTCAACAGCTTTTGTTTCGCGTTGCAGCACTCTCTGGCCGCATATGCTCTCGGTCTCGGTTGACCGAACACAGTTGCAAATGATGCTTTTATGTCCAATCTGCCCACGAGCGAAGCACAAGCTCTTCCGCTGTCTGGCAAAGGGATCACACATCTGTGGCACTTGGGACGAAGTGGCTAGGCATTGATCACATTCGACTAGAAAGCGACCGTGCTTCCGCACTGCAAAAAATATTTCTCTTGGCAACCGGACCGGACGCCTCATACCTTCTGCGGACTGGCGCGGGCCCCTTCCGTGCCACAGCGAGCCGCCAACCAAGGCGACCGAATGGAGGCAACGATGGAACTCACGATGCGACTGAACGTACTTGCTGCGCTTCTGTCATTCGGCTTCATCGCTGCAATCGTGTTTGGCGTCATCTGAGGCGTAGGCAAAGACCAGACACGGTTCACTTCTACTCCTGGTCCCGAGTTCCACCCCCGAGCCTCGGGACGAATAGGCCGAAATACTAGAAGGCGCGGAGCGATCTCCGCGCCTTCGCTCTTTTCAGGCTTGCGCCCTCTCACCGTTTGATCATGTAGCCCAAGATGGCGCCGAACAGCACCAGCGCGCGATCGGGCACGCGGCTGATCTGCGGCACGAACTCTGGGCCCCAGGTGGCGAGCGCCGCTGCGATCAGCGCAACGACCAGCGCCCACGTCAGCGTCGTGCTGCCCGGCTGGCCCACGTCGCGCAGCACCTGCGCAGCGATCACCCCCACGAGGAAGACGACAATCGCGCAGATAATGGCAAAGAGGAACAATGAGAATGCGCCCGGCACGGGGACATAGCCCGCAATGATCGGTGCGGCGAACCAGGCGATGATCGCCTGCAGCAGAATGAGGATCAAACGTCCTAGCATCGGTCGGAACTCCCCCCAAAAGAAGTGTCGCGGCCGATCCGAATTGCGGATCGACGCGGCCGAAAGCTAGCACGCGAACGCACGTCAGGCGATCAAAGCGTGACTTTTCCCCCGAATCACCCTCGCGCCCGTCAGGCGATCAAGCTCGGCCCTCACGCGGCCGCCTCACGGAACGAGCCGGGATCGTAGTTCAGGACCGGTGCCAACCACCGCTCCGCCTCCTCTACGGTCCAGCCCTTGCGGCGCGCATAGTCCTCCACCTGGTCGCGCTCGATCTTGCCGACACCGAAGTAGTGGCTGTCGGGATGCGAGAAATAGAGACCCGACACGGAGGAGCCCGGCCACATCGCGTAGCTCTCGGTGAGCGCGATGCCGGTCGCCGCCTTCACATCCATGAGGTCCCACAGCGTCGCCTTCTCGGTATGGTCGGGCTGCGCAGGATAGCCGGGTGCCGGGCGGATGCCGCGGTACTTCTCTGCGATCATATCGTCAGGGGAAAGGGTCTCGCCTGCCGCATAGCCCCATAGCTCTCTGCGCACGCGCGCGTGCAGACGCTCGGCGAACGCCTCGGCCAGCCGGTCGGCCAAGGCCTTCAATATGATGCGGCTGTAATCGTCCGTCGCCTTGATGCGCGTCGCCAAGGCCTCCTCCTCGCCGAGCCCCGTGGTCACGGCGAACGCACCGATGTAGTCGGCAAGTCCTGTCTCCCTGGGCGCAACGAAGTCCGAAAGCGCCGTGTGGGCGCGCTGGCGCGAGGGGTCGCGGGCGATCTGCTGGCGCAACGTGTGCAGGATAACGCGTTGCTCCTTGCGCGCGTCATCCTTGAACAGCTCGATATCGTCTCCGATCGCGTTGGCCGGCCAGAACCCCACGACTCCTGCCGCCTGCAACCACTTCTCCTGAACGATGCGCTTCAGCATGTCCTGGGCATCTTTGAAAAGCTTGCTCGCCTCGGCGCCGACCTTGTTGTCCTTGAGGATCGCCGGATAGCGGCCGGTGAGCTCCCAGGCCTGGAAAAAAGGCGTCCAGTCGATATAGGGAACGAGCTCGGCCAGATCGTAGTTGGCGAAGGACTGGGCGCCGAGGAAGCTCGGCTTGGGCGGCTTGTAGTCGCTCCAATCGATCGCGAACTTGTTGGCGCGCGCTGCTTCAAGCGTGATGCGCCGCTTGGCGGCCTCGTTGCGCACGTGCGCCTCGCGCACCTTGACGTACTCGCCGCGGATCTCGCGCACGTAGGCCGGCCGATCGGTTGCCGACAACAGCTTGGAGACGACGCCGACGGCGCGGCTTGCATCGAGCACGTAGATCGCCTGCCCCTTCTCGTAGTTGGGGCTGATCTTTACGGCCGTGTGCACGCGGCTGGTCGTGGCGCCGCCGATCAGCAGCGGGCAATCGAACCCTTCGCGCTCCATCTCGGCCGCAACGAAGCACATCTCGTCGAGCGACGGCGTAATGAGGCCCGACAGCCCGATGATGTCCGCCTTCTCCTTCTTGGCCGTCGCGAGGATCTTCGCCGCCGGCACCATGACGCCGAGATCGATCACCTCGTAGTTGTTGCACTGGAGAACGACGCCGACGATGTTCTTGCCGATGTCGTGCACGTCGCCCTTGACGGTGGCCATCACCACCCGGCCGGCGGCGGGGCGCGCCTCAAGGCCCGACGCCTTCTTCTCCGCCTCGAGGTAAGGTTGTAGGTAGGCGACGGCCTGCTTCATCACGCGCGCCGACTTGACGACCTGCGGCAGGAACATCTTGCCCGCACCGAATAGATCGCCGACGACGTTCATCCCCGCCATCAGCGGTCCTTCGATCACCTCCAGCGGCTTTGCCGCCTTCTGGCGCGCCTCCTCGGTGTCCTCCTCGATGAAGTCGGTGATGCCGTGCACCAGCGCATGCGTCAGGCGCGCCTCGACGGGCGCTTCCCGCCAGGACAGATCCTTCACGTTCCTCTGACCGCTGCCGTCGCCCTTGAACTTCTGCGCGGCCTCCAGCAGACGGTCGGTCGCGTCGGGGCGGCGGTTGAGGACCACGTCCTCGCACAATTCGCGCAGCTCCGGGTCGATGTCGTCGTAGAGCGCCAGCTGGCCGGCGTTGACGATGCCCATGTCCATCCCCGCCTGAATGGCGTGGTAGAGGAACACCGAGTGCATGGCCTCGCGCACCGGCTCGTTGCCCCTGAATGCAAACGACAGGTTCGACACGCCGCCCGAGATGTGCACCAGCGGCATCTTCTCCTTGATGCGGCGCGCGGCCTCGATGAAGGCCAGCCCGTAGCCGCTGTGCTCCTCGATGCCGGTTGCCACCGCGAAGATGTTGGGATCGAAGATGATGTCCTCCGGCGCGAACCCAACTTTCTCGGTCAATAGCTTGTAGGCACGCTCGCAGATGGCGACCTTGCGGTCCGCCGTGTCGGCCTGGCCTTCCTCGTCGAACGCCATGACGATCACGGCCGCGCCGTAGCGCAGAACCTTCCTGGCATGCTCCAGAAAAGGCCCCTCGCCTTCCTTGAGGCTGATCGAGTTGACGATGGCTTTGCCCTGCACGCATTTCAGACCCGCCTCGATCACGCTCCACTTGGACGAGTCGATCATGATGGGCACGCGCGAGATGTCGGGCTCGGATGCGATCATATTCAAGAACGTCGTCATCGCCCGCTCGCTATCGAGCAGCCCCTCGTCCATGTTGACGTCGATGATCTGGGCGCCGTTCTCCACCTGGCTGCGCGCCACGGCGAGCGCCGCCTGATAGTCGTTCGCCTCGATGAGCTTACGGAACTTGGCCGAGCCCGTAACGTTCGTACGCTCGCCGACGTTGATGAAGACTTGTGCTGCGTTTGCAGTGGTCATGGTGTCGAGACACTTTCTTTGCCGGCCGCCACCGCGCCTCCCCCCCTCGCAGCGAGAGCAAGGCTTCGCACGGTCGCCGGAACGAGGTCGGCGGAGTCTAAGGAAAGACCGGCCCGCCGAACGTCGGCCCGAAATAGGGATGGATGAAGAGCCAATAGAGGCTCGTCAGGACAACCGCTGCGATAAAGACCAGCAGCGGGTCCTTGTAGGTGCGTGTCGGCGCCAGCACGGTGAGCTTCGCGTCGTGCTCCTTCATGTGGAACTTGACGCCCGGCATTCGGCTCGACATCGCATCCTTCACGACATGCGCAAAGATCGGAACGAAAAGCCGCCAGGCCGAGCGCGTGAGCAGTCCCGCCGGCCAGCGGATGGTCGGATCGACGATCCAGAGCTCGGTCGATATGGCCACGCGGTCCCGCGCCAGTATTGTGCGCACGAAGACCGAATAGGCGTCGGGAAAGTAGGAACGCGCCCGCTGGCGCACGATCTCGCTCAATTCGGTGTCGACTTCGGCCAGCTCCCGAAACAACTGGTCGCGGATCTCGTTCGAGGCGAGGCTCAGCTCTGGATCCGACGGGCTCAAATTGGCCGGCAGATCGATTTTTATGACGCGCATGACGAGTTTCCCAGGGCCCTTGAGATAGCACCCCCCGGCCCATCTCTAGCACATTGGTCTC
>CAYUBZ010000177.1:0-5323 GCA_964443205.1 uncultured Hyphomicrobium sp.
ACACGACCCGAGCACGGACGAGGATGGCGGTAGGCCGAGGCACCGATGCAGTCGCAAGACCCCAACCAACAAAAGAACCTCCTACTCGCTGTCGTACTGTCGATGGCGGTGCTGCTCGCCTGGCAGCTCTTCTATGCCGGGCCGAAGATGAAACAGGATCAGGCCCGGCAGCACGCGCAAGAGCAGCAGACGCCGTCCACTGCGCCGTCCAGCAACGCGCCGGCGGCCGAGAGCGGTATCAAGGCGCCTGTGCCCGAAGGCACGGTGCCGGGCGCGGCGCCCGAGACTGCTCCCACGGAGACGCGCGAAGAGGCGCTCCAGGCCTCGCCGCGCCTGCCCATCGAGACTCCGTCGCTCAAGGGCTCGATTAATTTGAAGAGCGGCCGCATCGACGACCTGGTGCTCGTCAAGTACCACGAGACCGTCGACCCCACGAGCCCGAACGTCGTGCTGCTGTCACCGACGAACAGCCCTCACCCGTACTTCGCCGAGTATGGGTGGGTGTCGCAGGGCCCCACCAAGCAAAAGCTGCCCGATCGCGATACGCTGTGGAGCATCGAGAGCAGCGCGCGGCTGACGCCGGCGAGCCCAGTGACGCTCACCTGGGACAACGGCGAGGGGCTCGTGTTCAAGCGCACCGTCTCCGTTGATGACGACTACATGTTTAAGATTGTCGACGCGGTCGAGAACCGTGGCAGCGCCGAGGTTGTGCTCGCGCCCTACGCCCGCGTCCACCGTTACGGCACACCCAAGGTGCGGGGCTACTGGATCCTGCACGAAGGCCTGATCGGGGTCATCGGCGAGCACGGCGAGCAGAAGAGCAAGTACACCACGGCGATTGAGGACGGCACGCAGACGTTCCCGACGGCGACCGGGGGCTGGCTCGGCTTCACCGACAAGTACTGGGCTACCACGATCATTCCCGATCAGACGACGCCCTACCGCGCGCAGTTCACGGGCCAAGAGCCGAAATTGCCGTCCGAGCAGCCGGCTTACCAGACCGACTATCTTCGCGATGGCGTGACAATCCCGCCGGGCGAGAGCCGCAGCGTCGACGCCCGCCTGTTCGCGGGCGCAAAGGAAGTCAAGCTGCTGCAGCGCTACGAGACGCAGGACAACATAAAGCAGTTCGATCTGCTGATTGATTGGGGCTGGTTCTTCTTCATCACCAAGCCGCTCTATTATCTGATGGAGGCCATAAACTCCGTCGTACACAACTTCGGCGTCACGATCATCATTCTCACCGTGCTGGTGCGGCTCGCCTTCTTCCCGCTCGCCAACAAGCAATTCGCCTCCATGGCCAAGATGAAGAAGCTGCAGCCGCAGATGGAGCAGCTGCGCGAGCGCTACAAGGACGACAAGGCCCGCCAGCAGCAGGAGCTGATGGAGCTCTACAAGCGGGAGAAGGTCAACCCGATCGCCGGCTGTCTGCCCATCCTGTTGCAGCTGCCGGTATTCTTCGCGCTCTACAAGGTGCTTTTCATCACCATCGACATGCGCCATGCGCCGTTCTTCGGCTGGATCCAGGACCTGTCGGCACCGGATCCGACGTCGCTGTTCAACCTGTTCGGGCTGCTGCCCTATGCCGTGCCCGATTTCCTGCACATCGGCGTCTGGCCGCTGATCATGGGCATCACCATGTGGCTGCAGATGCAGCTCAACCCACAGCAGCCCGATCCCGTGCAGCAGCAGATCTTCTCCTGGATGCCGGTGGTCTTCACGTTCCTGTTGGCGTCATTCCCGGCGGGGCTGGTGATCTATTGGGCCTGGAGCAATACGCTCTCGCTGGCGCAGCAGTACTTCATCATGAAGCGGCAGGGCGTCGAGGTCCATCTCGCCGGCAACGTGTCGCGCAAGTTCAAGACGGTCGCCACGTTGGGCGAGCATGTCGCGGCCATGGTCAAACAGTGGCTGCCCGGCATGAGCGCCGAAGATGAAGCCAAGACCAAGAGCGACGGCCGCGAGCGCCGCGAAACCGCCAGAAAGCCCAAAGGCAAAGACAAACACCAATAGGCCGCCGTCGATCCAACGGCGCGGGACCTCATGACCGAGCCGGATAACTCCTCAAGCGCCAAGTCTGCGCTCAGCTCGGGCGAGCAGCTCTTTGAGCGGCCCTGGCTCTTTGTTAAGAGCGTGCCCGCGCTGGAGTTCCTGCCGCCGGCCGATCGGGTCGAGGTTGCATTCGCGGGCCGCTCCAACGTCGGCAAGTCGAGCCTCATCAACGCGCTTCTGCGCCAGAGCGGCCTGGCCCGCACCTCCAACACACCCGGGCGCACGCAGGAGCTCAATTTTTTCCGGGCAGACGCCGTGCCGCTGTATCTGGTCGATATGCCGGGCTACGGCTTCGCGAAAGCGCCCAAGGACAAGGTCGAGGCATGGACCGCGCTCGTGTCAGACTATCTCAAGGGACGCCCCACGCTGGCGCGCGTCTTTCTGCTGATCGATTCCCGCCACGGCCTGAAGCCGCCCGATCTCAACATCATGGCAATGCTCGATACGGCGGCCGTCTCGTATCAGGTGGTTCTGACCAAGGCCGACAAGATCAATGCGCATGAGTTGCAGGCGCTTTCGCAAACGATGGCGAAGGAGCTGACGGCGCATGCGGCGGCATTCCCCGAGGTCCTTGCCACTTCGGCCGAAAAGGGAACAGGCATTGGCGAGCTGCGTGCGACAATCGCGGAAATTCTCGCCGAGCGCAGCTAGCGCTCCCGCCTCAGATCCGGCGTGCGCTGCTTCATCCCGCCGTCAGCTTGGAAACGACCTGGATGCCTGCATCGAGCACACCCTCGCCGAACTTCGCCAGCAGGCCTCCAACCAAAGCCGCGACGCCCCAGCCGACCCAATGCGACATCGTCTTCGCGTAGTTCGTTCGCACGCGGACCGTGATCACCTGATCGGGAAGGGCGGTCTCGGCGGCGAGACCGTCGGTGCCCACGGTGCGCGCTGAGATGATGAGCTGCAGGCGCCTGCGGCCCTTCTCGCGCGGCGTGACATGCCAGCGCCAGCTCGCATAGTCATCGCCGGCAAGCAGCATCGTGCTCTCGATCCACTGCGTCTCCGGCGATGCGGTTTCGATGAAGAACCCGCCATCGGGCGCCCGCAGACGCACCGACATCGCTTTGGTGACCGTCACCTCGTGCCGGTAGGCGGCGCCCCCGCCCTGCAGCCCCTCGGCTAGCGCCTGCACGTCGGCCTTGGCGACGCGTACCTCGACAAGGGCCGGGATCGCCACGCGCATGCTGCGGGGAATGTTCTCGACGAGCTGGCCGATCTCGGCGCGCTGTGCGGGCACCGGGCGGGCGACGGGCTGAGGCGCGCTCGCTGCATTCGTGCGCAGCTCCTGCGCACGGGCAATAGGCGGAAACGCACGCGGTGCGTCGCTGGCCGCCCCGATGCCCTCCGGACGGTGGGGCTTTTTCAATTCGGACCAGCGGTCCAACGGCGGCAAACCGGGTTGTGGCGCTTCGCCGCCGTCGCCCTGTCCCAAGGGCAGAGGCGGCGGAACAACGGGGGGCTGGGCGGCTGGGGGCGGCGCCGCCCGATCCGGAGGTGGAGGCTGCGGCGCCCAAGAGGACGGCGTCGCGGTCCCCGGAATCGGCGGCGGTTGCAATATTGACGACGACAAACGCGCCTTGTCGCTTGTGGCCGGCGGCGCTTTCTTCGGCCGCTGCGAGGGTTCCGCCCCGGCACCGAGTCCGGTCGTGGACCCTTCGTCAGCGGGTGGCTCCGCCTCGACTACCGGATCGGGGCTGGCCAAGACCTCCCGCGGCAATTGTTCCGCAAGTTCAGGCGCAGGCTCCAGGTCCGCCGCGGTGGCCGTCTCGCTCGGCGTCGGCACTGCTTGAGAGTTGTCGTCATCTTCAGGTTGGGGCTCGGCCGCCTCCGAATCAGGCTCGGCAAACTCTTCCTCATCCACCTCCGAATGATCCACGTGGGACCTGAACGTCGATGGCAAGGTCCGTGACTGCACGCGCTCACGCGCGCTCGCCAGAATATCCTCGGTGTTGGTCGAGGGCTGCGGCGGGGCCATGCCCGCACCGCGCTGAAGCGCGCGGATCGCGCCTTCGAACGTCAGCCCTTGGGCTTGCAGCAGATGCGCGGCGGGGCTGCGGCCGTCTCCCACCAGAGCTGCGAGCACGATCGCGCCGTTGATCTCGCGGCGGCGCCCGCCGCGGGCGGCCGCAGCGGCGGCCTCCATAATGCGCCGTAGGTCGAGCGACACCGCCGGATCGACGCGTTGGCCCGTCGCCGCCCGCTTCTCTTGGGCGGCAAGATAGCCCAATGCATCCGCCTTCAACCGTGCGACATCGATGTTGCTCGCCGCCAGCACCAGCCCGGCGTCCTGGTCCTCGCACAGCGCCAGCAGCATGTGCTCGAGCGTGACCTCGAGATGGCCTTGCGCGCGGGCAATTTCGACGGCCCGCGCCAGGGTCTCGCCGAGGCGGGACGACATGGCGATTCGGCTGAGCTCGTCGGCAATCATCAACGTTCCTCTGCCACCTTAGTTAGCGCCGCGGCGGCGAACCTTAATGGTTCGCCACCACCCGGACAGGTATACGGGGCCTCCCGGCCGATGCGCTAGCAGTCGATTGTGGGGGAAATCCGTTGTGGTCATAGGGCTTGTCGGTATAAGAGCTGGCCTTCGGTTGCGGAGGCATCCAATTTAGAGCGAAATGCGGGCTCGCGCCCGGACAAAAGACGAAGTGTAGGCCAGGACGATGAAGACGATCACGCAGCCGAAAGGCGGCGGTGCGGCTGCCGATTCGGAGCCCTCACCCCACGTTCAGGCGCGCATTCTGGCCGAAGCGCTGCCCCATCTCATCCGCTATGACGACCAAACCGTGGTCATCAAGTTCGGCGGTCACGCGATGGGCGACACCGCGCTCGCGGACGCATTCGCCCAGGACATCGTCTACCTGAAACAATCTGGCGTTAACCCTATCGTCGTGCACGGCGGCGGCCCGCAGATCGCCTCCATGCTTAAGAAGCTGCAGATCACCTCCGACTTCGTGCAAGGGCTGCGCGTCACCGACAAGCCGACTGTCGAGGTGGTCGAGATGGTGCTCGCCGGCACCATCAACAAAGACATCGTCTCGGCCATCAATCGCCATGGCGGCAAGGCCGTGGGCATCTGCGGCAAGGATGCCAATCTGATGATTGCGCGCAAGATTACCGAGATCGAGGATCCCGAATCAAACCTGATGAAGGCGGTCGATATCGGCTACGTCGGGGAGCCCATCGAGGTGAACCCGCACATCGTCGACGTGGTCTCGAGCTCCGACCTCATCCCCGTGATTGCGCCGATCGGCATCGGGCGCGGCGG
>CAYUBZ010000178.1:0-5243 GCA_964443205.1 uncultured Hyphomicrobium sp.
GCGCGCAGCGTCAAGGCGGTGTGGAAGCCGAACCTGTTGACTGAGGTCGACGAGGCGAACGCCGAGGCGATCATGAAGATGATCGCGGCCTTGGACGACGACGACGACGTGCAGAACGTCTTCGCCAATTTCGAAATTTCCGACGAGGTCCTGAAGAAGCTCACCGCGGCGTGAGCCGCCGCGGCGGCTGGCTCAGCCCGTTACCGCGGCGACCGCGAGCACGACGCCCGCCGTCATGACCATAACGCCGACCACCACGATCACAAGAAGTGCAAAGCTCAGGAAGATCAGCTTGAGCAGCGAGAAATCCCAGAAGCGCTTTTGCACGCCCAATCCGTAGTACATGGTGAAGAGGAAAAGCGGGACGATTACGGCCGTGGCCCACAACGCAGTTGTTTGGTCGGGGCTCGGGCCTATCGCGATTTGCAGGCTGCCGTACACGGCACTGATAAGCGCACCGAACCCGCCGGCCAGGCACGTCAGTTTGAAATACTCGTGTGCCGTGCGCGGGATCTTCGAAAAGCGCCGGAAGAACCAGTAGCCGAGCAGAAAGCCGCCGAACACCATTGCGTACTGAGACACGGTAAGGACCACCGAATAGTAGTCGCCATATTGTTGCAAAAACTGCTGCATCTCCGGCGGCTGCGAGGCGATCTGGGCGCGGAAGGCATAGCTCTGAGCAGCGATGCCGATGGCCGAGCTCGTCAGGAAGAAGCCCTTGTATCCCCGGTAACCGGGGTTCTCGGTGAGCTCGAGCGTCGCCTTGAGGGGTGAGCGCAGGAGTCTCTTGAGCGTATAGAGAAATCCCTGGCGGCCGGAGCCGCCGAACTCGCCGACGAGTAGGGAGATCGCGCCCTTCGGGCCTTCCGCGGGCGCCTCAGTTCCGCAGTTGCCACAGAATTTGGCGGTAATGGGCTGGCCGCAGCCCGGACACGTAGCGACATTCGCCGAGGAGGTTGCCATGAGTGCCCTTCCCAATCGCCAGAGTATGGTCGAGACGCGTGCAATGGTCGCACGCGTATCGTAGCGAACGCGACGACGATTTTCCAGATGCGAAGCGATCGTGCGCGGGCTTTTTCCCAACGGCACCGAGCTCATGCGCTCGAGTATGCCGGACCTTCGCGCCGGTGACGCTCTTGGTACGCGGAGATTCACCACGCGCCGAATTTTCACGCTCCACTCGCGTCGCGGCCGACCAAATCGCTTGCTCGATTTCGGCTGAAAGGCGCCTGGCTTGAAACCGGATCTGAGCGTTGGCCAGGCGCCCCGCGAAACCGGAGCGGGCATCCCGGGGTTCGTTGCCGACGCAATGACCCCGAATTGACTTTTTAAGCTGTTCCCGGTAATCCACCCCCAGCCATCCCAGACGCCGCAACTCTCCGCACCGGTCGCGAAGATCGCCGCAGCGCGTCCCAACGATCAAAAAAAGCAAAGGGGACTGCCATGTATACGGCAGAAGCTTTCGACTATGACGAGATAGGCAAGATTGATCTAACGGATATTTACGATAGATCTGACCCGAGGGCGTATTATTCTACGCTGAGGCGTCTGAAATACATCATCCCCGAGACGGCCAAGCCAGTATTTCAACACGTCATCGACGCCTACCGGCACGTGCATGCCAAGGAGAAACTTCGCATCGTCGACGTCGGCTGCTCGTACGGCATCAACGCGGCGATGCTGAAGGGCGACCTGGAGATGGAGCATCTCTATTCGCTCTATGCTTCCGACGTCACGGCCAATGCCAAACGGTATCACTTGCTGGCGCGCGACCAGTCGTACATGGAGGCCGTCGTCAAGGATGCCGAGCTGGAGGTCGTCGGGCTCGACGCCTCGGCCAGCGCCATCAAGTACGCCGTGGAGGCCAATCTGCTCGATGACGGCGTGGTCGCCGACCTGGAGAGCGGGCGCCCGTCGCCCGAGGCGGCCGCCGTCCTCGACGGGGCCGATCTGGTGATCTCGACGGGCTGTATCGGCTACGTCGGCGAGAGCACGCTCAAGGGAATCTTAGAGGTCAACGCGCCGCAGAAGCCGTGGATGGCGCACTTCGTCCTGAGGATGTTCCCGTTCGAGGAGATCCATGACGCGCTGGAAGAGTCCGGCTACGTCACCGAGAAGATCGAGGACCAGACCTTCCTGCAGCGCCGTTTCGCCTCGACCGAGGAGCAGGAGCACGTGCTGGAGCGCCTTGCGAGCCTCGGCATCGATCCGCAAGGCCTGGAGAGCGACGGCTGGTATCACGCCGAAGCGTTCATCTCCCGCCCCTCGGAGGACTGCGACGGCTGCGATCTCGCAGTGCAGCTCGCGTCTCTGTAGACCGGGGTCGCGGCGAGCTCGTTCATCACGGCACGGAATACGGGCGGCGCATAGAGGATGGTGCGGTGGCCGAGCCCCTCGAAGGGCAAGAGCTGCGCCGTGGAGCAGCCCGCCGCGATCTCCTCGGCGTTGGAGAACGGAACCTCGCGGTCGTCACGACCATGGATGATCAGTGCGGGAACCGCGACGCTCCGCAGCAGCTCCACTGCCGAGAAGCTCGCGACGGGGCGATGGCCGACCCGCTCCAAGTGGTGCTCGTAGACGCGCTGCGCCTGAGCGCCTAGCCCCAGCTGGCCGGCGAAGGTGCGTGTCACGTCGGCGAGGCGATTGGGACAGGAGAGCAGCACGAAGCGCTGAATTGCGTGGGCGCGCGGCATCGGCGGACCGCCCTCGGCGACCAGCAGCGACACGAAGCCGCCGAAGGAGTGCGCGACGGCGGCGTCGACCGGACCGTAGCGCTCTGCGACGCCGAGCATAGCGCGCGCGCACTCGGCAAGGTTGGTGCGGCGGCCGGGGCTATGACCGTGGGCGGGAAAATCGAACGCCACCACGCGCAGGCCCGTGCGCCGCAAGGGCTCGATGAATGCCGTCATGAATGCGGCTTCGCTGGTCCAGCCATGCACCAGAAGCACGGTGCCGCGCCGCGGGCCCGCGGGCTCGTACACGTACGTCTGCACCTCGCCTGCCGGAGTCGCTACGCGCTGCCACCGCGCGTGGCGCAGATGAAAGCGCGCGCGCTCGATGAGCTGGTGATGATCCGTCGTGCGGTGGAGCGAGAGCTCCGGCGTGCAGAAGATGCGGAACGCCCTGTCGCCGGCCAGTGCCGCCGGCAGGCGCCCAAGCGCGTGCAGCCCGCGCACCTCAGGGCAACGGACGACGCAAGATCGCTTGTCTCGCTCGGTTCGGGTCACGCGCAGACGCCTCGACGCGCGCAGCTTTGCAGGAGTGCCGTTCTGGCTCGTTAAGCTGCGCCGATTCCTGGGGGGCGAGGAATACGGCCAAAGCCTGAATACGCAGTGAAAATGGGTGTGCAGAAATGCGCGTTCAACGTGCGCGGGGCCCCGAAAACAGGGCCTGCCGGCGCCACTGGCCGTGGCTCCGGCGTCCTACTTCCATTTAATCGAGCAGCCGACGGAGGGGACCTGCTCGCGCGGGCCCTTGCCCGTCTCGGCGACCAGCGTCATTGCGTCGAGAAGCTCGCGCTTGGCGTTCTTGGGCGGAGGGTCGGTGCGGCCCTCGTCGAGCCGGCCGCGATAGGCGAGTTCGAGCTTGTCGTTGAAACCGAAATAGTCGGGCGTGCACACCGCGCCGTAGGCGCGCGCCACCTCCTGGCTCTCGTCGTGCAAGTAGGGGAAGGGGAGGTGATGCTGCTTGGCGAAGGCGCGCATGTTGGGGAAGGAATCTTCCGGATAGCGCACCGCGTCGTTGGAGCAGATGGCGATGGTGGTGACGCCGAGCTTCGCGAGCGCGCGCGCGTCGTCGGCCAACCGGTCGATCACCGCCTGCACGTAGGGGCAGTGATTGCAGATGAAGGCGACGACCGTGCCGTGTGCGCCCTTGAGATCGGCAAGGCTGTGGGTCTTGCCGTCGGTGCCGGGCAGCGTAAACGGCGGAGCCTTGAGCCCCAAATCTGGCTGGGTCGCGTGTGTGGCCATGGTCGCCTCCTGTGTCCGTAGATTCCCACTGATGTGGGACGCGGGGGTGCCGGCTCAACCCCAGAACCAGCCTATGGCCAGGAGCACAATTCCGATCACGAGCATAATGAGCGCCACCACGCTCAACAGTTGCGCCATGAAGTGGCCGACGACGGTGAACGCGGTGCGCTTGGCCTTGCCCAGATGCGTCGCCTCCGCCCCGATGTTGCTCGCCATCATCTCGATCGGCGTGGGGTTGTCGGAGGTGCGCTTGCCGCGCGCGACCTGCCACACGGACTCCACAGCGGCGCCTTTGATGTCATAGCGGCCCGTGCGCCACCAGATCAGGATCGCCAGCAGCACCAGCCCGCCGCCCCAGATCAGCAGCCAGCCGTTCGTGTCAATCGTCATGACACCCTCCCTGTCCAGATCGTCCAGCATGGACCCGGGGCGGTCGGCGATGCAAGGCGGCAGCCGGGTCACAGCCGCGAATCAGGCCGCGTGCTAAGCGTTGCCGCATGAAGGCACGCGCGATTCGCATCATAGGTATCGATCCCGGCCTGCGCCGCACCGGCTGGGGCGTCGTTGAGAGCGACGGCGTGCGCCTGAGCTATGTCGGAAGTGGGCTCATCACGTCGCAAGCCGACGCCGATCTCGCCTACCGCCTGCGCGAATTGTTCGAAGGTATCGCCGGCGTGATCGCCAGCTTCAAGCCGCACGAGGCGGCGATCGAGGAGACCTTCGTCAACGACAACGCGCGCGCTACCTTGAAGCTCGGTCAGGCGCGCGGCATGGCGCTATTGGCACCGGCCATGGGCGGGCTCGTCGTCGCCGAGTATCCGCCCAACCTGATCAAGAAGTCGGTGACGGGCGCCGGCCATGCGGAGAAGCGGCAGATTGTGGCCATGATCGGCTTTCTGTTGCCAAGAGCGCGTGTCGAAAGCGCCGACGAGGCCGACGCGCTCGCCATTGCGATCTGTCATGCCAACCATCGCGGCGCCCGCGTGCGCTTGAAAGAGGTTGCAGGCAATAGGCAATAGGCGCCGCAACCAAACCTATTGCCCAATGCCCATTGCCTAGGAGGGACCAGATGATCGGCAAGCTCAGGGGCAAGGTCGACGCCATCGGCGAGAGCTTCTTGATCGTCGACGTCAATGGCGTCGGCTACGAGGTGCAGGCGTCGGCGCGCACGCTGCGGAACCTGAAGACCGGCGAGGACGTGAGCCTCACCATCGACACCCACGTGCGCGACGATGCCATCCGCCTGTTCGGCTTTGCCAGCGAGGTGGAGCG
>CAYUBZ010000179.1:0-1113 GCA_964443205.1 uncultured Hyphomicrobium sp.
TTATTGCAGCTTCTCGCACACGCGATTGCCGGCTTCGGTCGTGTAGCACCGGTCGCGGGCGCAGGTGCACTCCTCATCGTCGCCGCCGCCATCGGCCGAACCGGGTTCCCGGCAGGCCTCGTCTTGCGGTGCGAGCTCGCAGCGGAAGCGCACGACGCGGGCCGGAGCAGCCGGGGCCACCGCAGCAGGGGGCGTGGGAACGGGAGCCGGCGTCACGGACGGCAGCGTCGAATTGAGCCCGGGCATCGGGGCCAAGAGTCCGGCGCCGCCCCCGGTTCCGCCCCCGCCGCCTACCGGCGGCATGCCTGGCGGGCCACCGGTGCGCGGCGGCTCCGTGACAACCCGCTGCGCGCCGGCCGGGACTGCCAGCGACGCCAGCAGCAAAACGCTCACGACCGCCAGCAGGAGCCGGTAGCCGCCCAGACCGTCAAAGGAGAAATGTCGACCCATCACCGCCAACCTCCAACAGCAAGCCGGGGTGCGAGTGGGCTACCTCGGCGCCAGCACCATCACCATCTGCCGGCCTTCCAACCGCGGCTCGGCCTCGACCTTGGCGATCGCTTCGAGGTCTCCCTTGACCCGTTGCAGCACCTGCATGCCGAGCTGCTGATGCGCCATCTCGCGGCCGCGGAAGCGCAAGGTCACCTTCACCTTGTCGCCGTCCTCGAAGAACCGCTTAATGGAGCGCATCTTCACGTCATAGTCGTGATCGTCGATGGCGGGGCGCATCTTGATCTCTTTGATCTCGACGATCTTCTGGTGCTTGCGGGCCTCGGCGGCCTTTTTCTGCGTCTGATACTTGTACTTGCCGTAATCGAGGATCTTGCAGACGGGAGGCTGCGCATCGGGCGAGACCTCCACCAGGTCGAGCCCGGCATCGACGGCCCGCTGGAGCGCATCAGCGTGAGCGACGACGCCGACGTTTTGTCCCGTCTCGTCAATCAATCGTACTTCCGGAACCCTGATCGCGTCGTTGATCCTGGGGCCGGCTGGCTCGCGCTCCGGCGCGGCTCGCATTGGTCGGCGGATGTGCTCTCTCCTTTAATAGCCTCAACCAGCTTCCTCTGACGCGCGAAAGCCGGCTAGCCCGAATGAACAGGCCGCACGGCACGC
>CAYUBZ010000179.1:1213-5174 GCA_964443205.1 uncultured Hyphomicrobium sp.
CTTCCTCTGACGCGCGAAAGCCGGCTAGCCCGAATGAACAGGCCGCACGGCACGCGTGATCAGCAATAAAGACGAGAATCAAAAAGAAACCGTGTGAAGTCAAGAGAGCCGGCGCCCAATGCACGATTGATTGACGCGCGCGCGTTGTGGGCAACACGTGGTAAAAGGTGGTCCATTTCAGCCGGTTGTCGCTGGCGGGCGCCGCCTTCGCTCACTCCCTCTTCAAACCCTTAGCCTCCAAATCGGCCAAGTATTCGCCCCAGCGCTTGTCTTTCTCGCGGCCAAGCTGCTGCAGGTAGGTCCAGGTAAAAAGCCCTGTGTCGTGCCCGTCGTCGAACGCGATGCGGATGGCGTAATTACCGACGGGGCGCAGGTCCTTGATCTTGACCTTGCGCTTGCCGGCGACGGTCACGCGCTGCTCGGGCGAGTGGCCCTGCACCTCGGCCGACGGGCTCATGACGCGCAACAGCTCGGCTGGCAGCGTGTATTCGGTGCCGCACGCGAACGCCACGTTGAGGATGTCGCCGTCCGGGCTCACGCCCAGCCGCGGCGGCTTGGCGATCAGCTCCTGGGCGCTCTGCAGCTCGGCCCAGGTCTTGGCCGCGACCTCGCGGAAGGACTGCGCGTGCGGGCTGTCGGGCGCGGTCGCGGTGATCGGCCGCCCGGAATCGGACCGCGCCCTGATCTCCATGTCGAGCGGGATCGCACCCAGGAACGGCACGCCGAGCCGCTCTGCCTCGCTCTGCGCGCCGCCGTGTCCGAAGATGTCGGAGCGCTCCCCGCACTTGGGGCACACGAAGGTGCTCATGTTCTCGATGATGCCGAGCACCGGCACGCCGACCTTGCGGAACATGGCGAGCCCCTTGCGCGCGTCGATCAGCGCCAGGTCCTGCGGCGTCGACACGATGACGGCGCCCGACAGGGGCACCTGCTGCGCCATGGTGAGCTGCACGTCGCCGGTGCCCGGCGGCATGTCGATCACCAGCACGTCGAGATCGCCATCCTCGCCCCAGGCCACATCGCGCAGCATCTGATTGAGGGCGCCGACCACCATCGGCCCGCGCCAGATGACCGGTGTCTCCTCGTCGACCATGAAGCCCATCGACATGGCCTTGAGCCCATAGCCCTCCATCGGTTTCAACGTCTTGCCCTGCAGCACTTGCGGCTGGCCTTTGAGGCCCAAGAGCCGCGGTTGCGAGGGGCCGTAGATGTCGGCATCGAGGATGCCGACCTTCAGGCCCTTGGCCTGCAGCCCCAGCGCCAGGTTGGCCGCCACCGTCGACTTGCCGACGCCGCCCTTGCCCGACGCGACCGCGATCAGGCTTTTGACGCCCGGCACGGTCGCCAGCGTCCGCTGGGTCGCGCCTTCCGGGCCGTGCGCGTGCGCGCCGTTGCCCCCGCCGGCCGCTTTGGCGCGCGCTTGGGCGACGCGCGCGCTTTCCGGCACCTTCGCGGCCGCCGCGCCCCGCGCCGCCTCCGCCGTCAGTACCGCGGTCACACCGCTGACACCCGGCACCTTGGCAACGACGCTCTCGGCGGCCTGGCGCAGCGGCTCCAGCTCATCGGCGCGGGCGGCCGGCACCGTGATCGAGAAATAGACGCGGTCGTCTTTGACCAGGATCTCCGAAACGAGCCCGAGATCGACGATGTTGCCGTCGAGGTCGGGTCCCTTGACCCGGCGCAGCTCGTCGAGGACCTGCGGCTTCGATATGGACATAGGGTAGCTCCTGGGGGGAAGCGCCGATCATGGGGCCGAAAGCTAAGCGAAATACTGTCAGACGCCGTGCTGGAAGTCACGGCCTCCCCTCGATATAGGAAGCCTTGACGCAGGCGCCGACCCGCCGCGCGCGGCGGCGGTGCCAATGGGGAGCTGGACCATGCGAGGACTTCTGGCTTTGAGCCGCCTCATCGATGCCGCCACCCGCCGGCTCGGACAATGGGTGGCATGGTTGGTCGTCGCGGCGGCCCTCATCAGCGCGGGCAACGCCGTCATCCGCAAGCTGTTCGATACGAGCTCGAATGCCTGGCTCGAGTTGCAGTGGTGGCTTTACGGAGCGGTATTCCTGCTCGCCGCCTCGTGGACGCTCAGCCTCAACGAACACATCCGCATCGACATCTTGAACCAGCGCTTTCCGCGCTCCGTTCGCAACGCCATCGAGATCGTGGGCCACCTGTGCTTCCTGATGCCCATGGCGGCCATCATCGTGTGGACCTCGTGGCCGTTCTTTCTCACCTCGTATGCGCAGAACGAGCAGTCGTCCAACTTCGGCGGCTTGCCGCAGTGGCCCGCCAAGTTCCTCATCCCCTTGGCGTTCTCCATCCTCTTCATTCAGGGCGTGTCTGAGCTGATCAAGCGCGTCGCCATCATGCGCGGCGCCCTTGCCGAGGGGGATCTCGCCGCGGGCCATCCGGCAGCCGCGTCGGACTCCGGCCACGTCCGCGCCGCGGGTGGCGAGGAGAACGAACGCTAGGGACGCCCCCTCTCCCCGCCGGGGAGAGGGGACCTATTCGGAGGGGACAGGGTGGAGCTCATCGCAGAGAACCTGGCGCCGATCATGTTCGCGGCGCTCGTGCTGGTCCTGCTGCTGGGCTATCCGGTCGCGTTCTCGCTCGCAGCCGTCGGGCTGATGTTCTTCGTCATCGGCGTGGAGCTGGCACCCTATTCGGGCGGCGCGATCAACCTGTCGTGGCCGCTCTTGCGCACGCTGCCGGAGCGCATCTACGGGGTGATGACCAACGAGACGCTGCTGGCCATCCCCTTCTTCGCGTTCATGGGGCTGATCCTGGAACGCTCCGGCATGGCCGAGGACCTGCTCGAGACGGTCGGCCAGCTGTTCGGGCCGGTGCGTGGCGGGCTCGCCTACGCGGTTGTCTTCGTCGGCGCGCTGCTTGCCGCCACCACCGGCGTCGTCGCGGCCTCCGTCATCTCCATGGGCCTCATCTCGCTGCCGATCATGCTGCGCTACGGCTACGACCGCCGCTTCGCCAGCGGCACCATCGCGGCGGCCGGCACGCTGGCGCAGATCGTGCCGCCGTCGCTGGTGCTCATCGTGATGGCCGATCAGCTCGGCCGCTCGGTCGGCGACATGTACACCGGCGCGCTCGTCCCGGGGCTGATGCTGGCCGGCTTCTATTTCGCCTACGTGCTCTTCGTGTCCACCTTCGCCAAGGGCGCCGCCCCCGGACTGCCGCCCGAGGCGATCGGCTATCGCCGCCCGGACGGATCGCGCGGCTACGCCTCGCTCGCCATTCTCACCGTGGCGTCGGGGACCGCCGCCTGGAGCCTCATGCACGATGCGCCCTACACTGACGCCGACTACGTCATCCTGACGCTGGGGCTCGCGGTTTCCTTGGCCTTCCTGGTCGCGCTTGTGAGCTTCATCCTGCATCGCCTCGCCGGCCCGCGCGTGCTGTCGCCGCTGGCCGAGCAGGTCGTGTTCGTGATGGTGCCGCCGCTGCTGCTGATCTTTCTGGTGCTCGGCACCATCTTCATCGGCGTGGCGACGCCGACCGAGGGTGGCGCCATGGGTGCGGTGGGGGCCATGTTGCTCGCCTTTGCCAAGCGCGTCGCCGACCGCAATCCCCGCCGCTTCAATCTAGGCATCGTCCGCTCCGCGGCCGAGGCAACGGCGAAGCTGTCGGCCTTCGTCATGTTCATCCTGATCGGCGCCCGCGTCTTCTCGCTGACCTTCTACGGCGTCAACGGCCACACGTGGGTGGAGCACTTGCTCGTCTCGCTGCCGGGCGGCGCGGTGGGCTTCCTTGTCGTGGTCAACATCCTCGTATTCTTCCTCGCCTTCTTTCTCGATTTCTTCGAATTGGCCTTCATCATCATTCCGCTCCTGGCGCCGGCGGCGAGCGCACTCGGCATCGACCTCATCTGGTTCGGCGTGATTTTGGCGGTGAACATGCAGACGAGCTTCATGCATCCGCCCTTCGGCTTTGCGCTGTTCTACCTGCG